>CAYRCN010000259.1:0-2367 GCA_964422805.1 uncultured bacterium
GGTCTTTTTACATCCGCGGGTATAAGAAAAGGATTTTTCCCCTTGCTTTTCAAGAAATTGCCTAACTTTATTGCTGTCGTTGTTTTCCCTGAACCCTGTAGCCCGACGAGTAATATTGAGGAGGGTTGTTTGTCCAAAACAAGCGGTTCCGCTTTTCCTATTAGACCTATTAATTTCTCCCCCACGACCTGGATTATCATTTCCGCAGGAGTGAAACTGTCATAGATTTTTCGCGCTATAGCTTCATTTTCGACTTCATTTACGAAGTCGGTTGCAACCTGCAAATTTACATCAGCTTCGAGCAGGGCTCTCCTTATATCTCTCATACTTTCCTTAACCTGAGAAGCGGAAAGCCTGCCTTTACCTGAGAGATTTCTGGCTATGTTTTTTAATCTTTCTCCTAATTTATCAAACATATGGTTAAATATAGGAAATTTTCGGTTAATTGCAAGCCTATATAGGTATTAGGTCTTCGGTTTTAGGTATTAGTTAAAAACAATAAACTTTGTGTCTTAGTGCCTTTGTGGCGGATTTACCCTGTTGACATATTTAAAAAACCCAATATTGTTGATAAAGTATGAAGGGTAACATAGGTTTTATTTCGACAAGATTTTCAGGGCTGGACGGAGTTTCCCTGGAAACTAAAAAATGGGCTAAGATTCTGGAAGAAGAAGGGTTCGAATGTTTCTATTTCGCTGGAGAACTTGACTACCCCGAAGAGAAATGTTTCCTGGTCGAAGAAGCCCATTTCAAACATCCTAACATCGAAGAAATTTATAACGAATGCTTTGGCAAAGACACTCGTAAGAACTCCGTAACAAGAAATATCCATGAAACAAAAAAAAGGCTTAAGGTTGAAATTCTAAATTTTGTCAATAAGTTCGAAATAGATCTATTAATCGTAGAAAACGCCCTAACAATTCCTCTTAACATTCCTCTTGGAATAGCTATAACCGAATTTATCTCGGAAACAAAAATGCCGACGATCGCGCATCATCACGATTTCTACTGGGAAAGGAAAAGGCTTCTGGTAAACGCTGTCGGAGAATACCTTAATATGGCTTTTCCTCCTGTGTTGCCCTCTATTCGTCATGTGGTTATAAACTCAAATGCAGAGCGTGAGTTAAGTTATAGAACCGGAATATCGAGCACCATAATACCAAATGTCCTGGATTTCGAAAAACCGCTTTCCTCTCCGGATGAATATGCGTCTGATGTTAGAGAAAACTTTGGAATAAAAAAAGACGAACTATTCATTCTGCAACCAACAAGGGTCGTTCCGAGAAAAGGAATAGAACATGCCATTGAACTTGCAAGCCGTTTAGGGGAAAAGGCAAAACTTGTTATATCTCATGCCTCCGGGGATGAAGGGTTTGAATACGAACAAAGATTACGAGAATATTCCAAAATGCTGGGTGTAGATACATTATTTATATCAAAACGCATCAACGAACACAGAGAAACCAACAGTAATGGTCAAAAAGTTTACACTATATGGGATATTTATCCCCATGCCGATCTTGTTACTTATCCTTCAACATACGAGGGATTCGGAAACGCTTTCCTGGAAGCTATTTATTGCCGCAAACCAATTGTAGTTAACAAATATGTAATTTTTATTTTAGATATAGAACCAAAAGGGTTCAAGGTTATAAGTTTTGACGGCTATGTCAATGAAGAAGCCGTTAAGAAAACAAAAGAAATCCTCGCCGATCCCGAGAAACGGGAGAAAATGGTAAAACACAATTACAGGTTAGCTAAACGATATTTTTCTCTCTCTGTATTAAGGCGAAAACTTAAAAACCTGATCCGCGAAATCCTATACTTTGAGTCCTGAGGAATAAAACCGCAAATAGAATTATTCCTGTAGATATCGCAATGCGACAATACCGCAAAATTCAAATATCAAACTGCAAAATTACAAATCAAAGTTCAAAAATTAAAAAAACAAGAAACAACAAATCACACGAATAACACGAATATAACAAAACAAACTTTATTATCTGTATTAATAAAAATTACTATTTTTAAATTTATTTGTGAAATTAGTGCTATTTGTTGTTAAAAAAAGGGGTGGAGGGAAGAAAGAAAAGCTTAGTTTTGTTCGTTGTTAAATATTTTGATGAGTGATAATTTGGCTCTCTGTTCTTAATACAGATCTTTTTGCATTTTAATATGTCCTTTTGCTTTTTGATTTTTAATATTTAAATTAATAATAGGGAAGATCGACTAGATTTACAAAATTTTTTACTACTTACTACTCACTTCCAATTAACAAATTACCAATTCATTGATACTAAGCATCTCCCGGGCTCTTGACAAAATAGAATAAGCTTTTATATTAGTATTAAAGACTGAGTAAAGTTG
>CAYRCN010000260.1:0-2355 GCA_964422805.1 uncultured bacterium
AAAGAAGATGGAACTATTAGTTTATCCGGAGATCTTTTTGAATCAAAGTTCGACGAGAATTCCTTATATTATTCCGTAGTAGATCATCTTCATCAGAAAAGACAAAATACAAGTAAGACGAAAACTAAAGGTGAAGTTGCCGGAAGCGGAAAAAAACCATGGAGGCAGAAGGGTACAGGTAGAGCTCGTGTAGGGACAAGAAGGACCCCTCTTTGGATTGGTGGAGGTGTTGTCTTTGGTCCGAAAAGGACGGAATATAATTTTAAAGTAAACAGAAGAGTAAAGAGAAAAGCACTTAATACAGCAATTTCCAAAAGAGTTTCAGATGGTCGTTTTATAGTAATTAGTAAAAAGAAATTCGATACACCTTCCACAAAGACGGTAGCAAAGGTGCTTAAATCAATAGGTATTTATGGTGGTAAGGTTTTGATTCTTGATGACGGAAGTGATAAGAATTTTTATAGGTCATGTAGAAATATATCGGGATTACAAGTTATTCCGGCAAAGCAGGTTAATGCTTATCAGGTTGTGAATAATGATTGGTTGGTAGTTGTAAAGGAAGCTGTTGGCACACTGCTTGAGGTTTTTAAATAATGGATTCACGTGATATTATTATAAGACCAATTATAACTGAAAGAGGTACCGACTCTATGGCTGTCGGCAGATATACTTTCGAAGTTTCTGTAGGAGTCAACAAACATCAGATAAAAAAAGCGGTTGAAGACCTTTTTAAAGTTCATGTGTTGGATGTTAATACTATGATTGTTAAAGGTAAGTTTAGAGGTATTGGAAGATTGAAGGGAAGAAGAAGAAATTGGAAAAAAGCGGTTGTTTCTCTTCGTGAAGGGGATTCGATACCGTTGTTCGAGGGAACATAAATGGGAACAAGAAAGAGCCGTCCTGTAACTCCTAGTAGTCGATTTTATGAAGCCGCGGATTTCTCTGAGATTACCAGGAAGAAAAGCAATAAGAGTTTAACCAAGAACCTTCCCGGCAAAGGGGGCAGGAATTCTGAAGGCAGAATAACTGCCGATCATAGAGGCGGTAGGGTTAGACGTAAGTACAGAATTGTGGATTTGAAGAGAAATAAAGTTGGAATGAAGGGAAGGATAGACTCTGTTGAATATGATCCCAATAGAACGGCTAGGATCGCTCTTGTTATATACGAAGACGGAGAAAAAAGATATATTATTTCACCTGATGGTATGAAAGTCGGAGATGTTATACAAGCAGGACCAGGTTCGCCAATATCTATCGGAAATTCTCTTCCTCTTTCGGAAATACCTCCCGGTACCTTTATACATAATATTGAGCTTGAGCCTGGTAGGGGTGGAATGTTGGTAAGGGGTGCCGGTACAGGTGCTCAGATTCTTGCAATAGAGGGTAAGCATGCTCATGTTAGATTGCCTTCAGGAGAAGTTAGATTGATACTGTCTTCTTGTGGCGCTACGATTGGGCGGGTTGGCAATATTTCTCATGATGCTATTTCATATGGTAAGGCTGGAAGGAGAAGGTGGAAGGGGAGAAGACCCAGGGTTCGCGGGGTTGCCATGAATCCGGTGGATCATCCTCTTGGAGGTGGTGAGGGAAAGTCGTCGGGAGGACGGCATCCTGTTTCCAGAACCGGTGTTCCGGCCAAGGGATACAGAACCAGGAATCCTAAGAAACAATCTTCTAAATATATAATTAAAAGAAGAAAAGTGAGAAGGAGAAAGTAGCGTATGACTGAGAAATATGTTGATGAGAAATTGTTAAATAAGATAAAAAAATGGAAGGAAGGCGATCCGCCTATAAAAACTTATAAGCGTAGTTCAACAATTATAGAGGATTTAGTTGGTCATACAATTGCTGTTCATAACGGTAAAGATTTTATTTCGGTCTATGTAAGACCGGAAATGATAGGTCACAAACTTGGTGAATTTGCTCCTACGCGAAAGTTTATTAAGCACGGTGGACAAAAAGAAGCAGTTGTTGGTTAGAGGTATATGATGCAAGGCAAGGCAGTACAAAAAAATATACGACTATCACCGCGGAAAGGGAGGAGAATTATTCCTCATATCGAAGGAAAATCAGTTGTTGAAGCAAAAATGCTACTTGATTTTTTGCCACATAAGGCAGCTAGAATTCTCAAAAAATGTGTTCATACTGCAGCTAGCAACTGTATTGATAAAGCTGGTGAAATGGATTTAAAGGAAGAAGATTTATATGTTAAATCAGTTAGAATTGACGAAGGACAGAAGTTTAAAAGATACAGACCAATGTCTTTCGGCCGGGCCGGTCTTATTAGAAAAAGAACGTCTCATATAACAGTAGTAGTTGATAAACGAGGAGAGAAATAATGGGTCAAAAGACACA
>CAYRCN010000261.1:0-2332 GCA_964422805.1 uncultured bacterium
GCGCCTGCCTTACAAGCAGGAGGTCAGAGGTTCAAGTCCTCTTTCGCCCATTTTTAAAAAGAAGCGAGGAGGCTGAAGGGTATGGATAAAATTCACAAAAGAAGAGGCGGTGACGCAGTTCTTAAAGATCCTTACCTGCGAGAACTAAATTATAAGGACCCAAACATATGCCCTTCGTGCAAAGCTGTGTATCACAACAAAAGATGGCAGTTCGATGATAAACTTGAACATAAAATAAAATTAGAAAGCAATTATGGAAAAAAGAAATGCCCTGCGTGCAGAAAAATTAAAGATAATTATCCTATGGGATTAGTTTCTATTTCAGGAAATTTTATTGACCAGCATAAAAAGGAAATTTTATCCACAATAAAAAGCGAAGAAAAAAGAGCCGTCGGTAAAAACCCTCTGGAAAGGATTATGGAAATAGAAAAAACGGACGCAAACCAGTACATTATAAAAACGACCACAGACACCCTCGCTCAACGCATCGGAAAAATACTTCATAATTCTTACAAAGGAAAAATCGAATACAAATTTTCTGCGGGGCAAAAAGTTATACAGGTTTTCTGGTCCAGAGGAGAACAATAAGAATGAGTGTTAAAGAAACAAATAAAAAAGAAGAGAAAGAAGAGAAAAAAGGAAACAAAGAAAAATTAGAAAAAGCCACCTTTCTTTCTATAATCATGCGGTTGGCAACCGGTGCATACATTTCTCTGGGAGTGGCAGAAGACCCCACAACAGGCAAAAAAAATAAAGATTTAGAGGTTTCAAAGTATCTCATAGATTCCCTCAGAACACTTAGAAAGAAAACTAAAGGTAATTTAGACAAGGAAGAGGAAGGATATTTGAACAATATAATTCAAGACCTTGAGTTAAAATATGTTAAAGAAAAGGAGTCAAAATGAAAAAATTTAGCTTTGGTATCTTTATTATCTTAGCAGTTAGTATCGGTTTAATCGCCCAAAAAAAACATACTGTAGTAAAGGGAGAGTGCTTATGGTTTATAGCCGGTGATTACTACAACGATCCATTTCTCTGGCCGGTCATTTATGAAGCAAATAAGGACTCCATAGCAGACCCGCATTGGATTTACCCTGGAGAAGTATTTGTAATACCGAACGTTCCGGCAGAACAAGCCTCAAAACTTCCTACTCAAGAAGGCTTAGTAAGGGAAGTAAAAGGAATAAAAAGTAAAGTACAGGAAGAACTAAAAACGACGAGAGGAACAAAGGAAGAAGAAATGAGGCAAAAAATAGGCGAAGCGGTACTTTTTTCTGTTGTTCAAGCGGAAGATTATGCTTTTACCGCAAAAGCCGCTCTTCTGGCAGGATTCATAACCAGAGACGGGAATTTAGGGATAGGCAAAATAAGTAAACGAATGAAATATCCTCCGGATTTCATGGGCGCATCTACTGTACTCGGAGACGACGTTGAAATTAATAAGGGAACTGCTGACGGTATACAAGAAGGAAACAATTATGTAATATTCAGGTACGATAGAGGAGTAGGAAGCTACGGCAGGATCGTAAGAATAAAAGGCGTTTTAAAAATCTCTAAAGCAGAAGAAAACGTTTCGACAGCAAAGATAACCGAGTCCTACGAAACAATAGATGCTGGTGACCAAATAATGGAATACACTCCACCGGAAATGGTTATAGGCGATGCCATACCGGTCACAGACGAACTTGAAGGAAGGATAATTGCACTTAAAGAGAACGACCCTATTGTTAAACCTTTCGCGGTAGTTTACATAGAACCCGGGAGCGGTTCGGTCCAATTAGGCGATGTATTCCTGATATACAAAGAAGGAACAGAAAATTTAATAGTCCCCCTGGGAAAAATACAGATAGTAGACGTACGTGAAGAAACTGCTTCAGGATATATAACTTCCATTATGGGTAAAACCGAAATATCCAATGGCAATAAAATAAAATTGGTTGGAAGAATTGGGGGATAAACTTAAGTCAGTAAAAATCTTCCGCGAAAAAAAAGAAAATAAGGAATTCGTAGCGGGAATAACTGCTTACAATTATCCCATTGCGCGAATTGCCGATGAATGCGGAATAGATTGGATCCTTGTGGGAGACTCCGTAGGGACCTGCGAAATGGGATACCAGACCACCATTCCCGTAACAATGGAAGACATGCTCACCTTTACAAAAGCAGTCATCAAAGGAGTTAAAAACACTCCGGTAATCGTAGATATGCCTTTCCTATCTTTCCAGACTACTCCGGAAGAAGCAATATCAAACGCGGGAAAATTTCTCCAGTTAGGTGCATCAGGTGTTAAAGTAGAAGGAGTAAAAAAAACAGATAATATAAAAGCAATTAT
>CAYRCN010000262.1:0-2321 GCA_964422805.1 uncultured bacterium
AGTTGCCTGAAGGCTTTCTCCGCCTGTTTTTTTCTGTAATCCGACGAGATAACTCCTTTATCTTCTTTAAATTTTTGAATAAAGGTCTTATAATCTGACGGATCGGACAGGACCAGACAACTTTTATAATTTTTAGCCCCCGCCCTGAGCAAAGAGGCTCCTCCGATATCGATTAATTCTATCATTTCGTCATCTGACAGATTTTTGTCCAGTCCCGATTTGAAAGGATAAAGGTTTACGACAACAAGATCTATCGGTTCAAGTTTCAAACTCTCCAATTGGGCGAGATGTTCCTTTTTGTCTCTGTTTACAAGAATAGACGCGAAAATTTCGGGCTGTAATGTTTTTACCCTACCATTCAGCAGTTCCGGACTTGAAGCGATATCCTCAACCTTTGTGGCTTTAATGCCTTCTTCTGCAAGTTTTGCATGTGTTCCGGAAGTCGAAATAATATTGATTCCTGCGTTATCTAATTCACGCGCAAGCTCGACCATGCCTTCTTTATTATAAACAGATATTAATGCGTTTTTCAATCTTAATTCCTTCATTCGAGGATTCTCTTCACTTCTTCTAATCTTCCTATTAGATCAAGCTCTTCGCTCTTACCGCTTAGTTGTTCCTTCGCTCCTTCTATGGAGACCTTTTTTTCTCGCAAAAGACATTTTATCTTTTTCAGCAGTTCGATATCAGCCTTAGAGTACAGTCTTTTGCCTCCGCTGCTTCTTCTCGGTCTAAGTTCTTTAAATTCTCCCTCCCAGAATCTCAAAGTCGATTCATTTTCACCCACGAGGTCAGAGGTTTCTTTAATAGTATAAAACATTTTTTTCATTTTTTCTCTCCCTTTTTAATTCTCTTTTCATTAAATCTTTCATAGAATCTAAAGGACTCTTATTATCATACAATACGGAATGAACTTCCCATGCCACAGGCATATTCACACCATATTCGTCCGAAAGCTTACAAATCGATTCGGTTGTTCTAATACCTTCTACAACTTCTACTGTTTTCGAAAGAATATCATCTAATTTATAGCCCTTACCCAACTTTTCTCCTAAGGTTCTGTTTCTAGAGAAGTTAGAAAACGAAGTAACTATAAGATCCCCAAAGCCTGAAAGTCCCGAGAAAGTTTCACTCTTTCCTCCCATTGCTTCTCCCAGCAAGGAAAGCTCAGCCATTGATCTCGTAATAAGGGCAGCCTTCGCATTCATTCCAAGTTCCATTCCATCACATATGCCAGAAGCAATAGCGTAAACATTTTTAAAAGCTCCGCCGAGTTCTACTCCCACAATATCCGAAGAAGTGTAAACTCGTATTTTCTCGCCGGAAAGTCTTTCCTGGACTATTTTTGCTCTTTCCATATTTTGTGATGCAGCCACAAGCGAAGTAGGAACGCCCTTAATAACCTCTCTTGCAATAGAAGGTCCGGAAACAGCTACGATTCTTTTCCTTTGTGGTGGAATTTCTTCCTCTATTATTTCAGACATTCTCTGCAAGGTTTTAGGATCAACACCTTTTGTAAAACTTGCTACAATCTTATCTTCATCTATATGTTTTCCGAAAACAACCGCTATATCCCTTAATATATGACTGGGAAGAACGAAAAATATAAAGTCTGATTTATCTGTAAGCTCTTTTGGGTTATCTGTAAGTAGTATGCTTTCTGGTATTTTATGTTCGGGCAGGAATTCTTTGTTTTCTCTGTACTTCTTTAAATAATCAATTCTCTCTTTGACCGGCTCAAAAAGTGTGACCTCTACTCCCTCCCTGTTAATATATAAAGCAAGGGTCGTACCCCAGTTTCCTGCGCCTATAATTCCGATACTAGAATATTCCATAAGTTTTTCGAAAATTAATAATTATCCAACAGAAGTCAAGGGAAGAGGTTCCACACTGATGCTATTTTTAACCACAGCGTACCTATAGCGGCAAAGCCGCTAACGCACAATATTAACAACAAAGACCACAAAGGACTAAAAGTTACACCACACCCTTCTTAACTGTGCTTATTAAAACCCCTTAAACACCTAAAAATTAGACAGAACTTACATGTTTTTTTAAAATAAAAAAATAAAATCTTTGTGCTCTTTGTGAGCTTTGTGGTTCAATTGGTTTTTTGGAATGGGTTAATAAATCAAATTAAGAATCCAGCCAACGAAAAAGGCAGAAGAAATCATTATTGCGGAAGATTTGAGAGTATCCCAGAACCCCAATTCTTTAAAAAGTACAACAAAGGTCGCTACACATGGGAAATACATGGTGAGTACAACGGAAGCGGTGATTAATTGTCCCATGGATAACCCTAAAGGTGCAAGCATACCTAT
>CAYRCN010000263.1:0-2310 GCA_964422805.1 uncultured bacterium
ACGTACTTATTTCATCAAGAAATAAAGTACCTTTATCTGCAGCAACAAACAATCCTTTCTTGTCTCTATCAGCACCCGTAAAGGCGCCTTTCATATATCCAAAAAGCTCCGACTCCAATAATTCGGAAGGAAAAGCGGAACAATTAATAGGAATAAATTTTCCGGGTCTGTCTGAATTATAATGAATCAAATTTGCTACCAATTCTTTGCCTGTACCACTTTCGCCAAAGATGAGAATCGGAGAAGTAGTCGCGGCAACTTTCTTTATCTTCTCTCTCATTTGCTTCATTTTCTCATTAATTCCAATAATTCGGAACTCTTCAAGTTTTTGCTCACGAAGATTTTTTAGGCTCTTTTTAATCCTTATTTTATCCAAAGCCTCATTTAACCTCAAGATCAATTCTTCCATCCTGAAAGGCTTCCTTATATAATCTAAAGCTCCGCCCCTTATAGCTTCTATTGCCGAATCAATTGAAGAATATGCTGTTATAAGTATAACTACTGCCTCGGAATTTATTTTCTTGCAACGGCGAAGGACTTCCAGCCCCGACATTTCCGGCATATTTATATCACTCAAAACAGCATCGTAATTACTTTCGGAAAATCTATTCAAAGCTTCTATCGGATCAGAAAAAACATCTACCTTAAATCCGTACTCTTCTAAACCAAGCTTAACCACTTCCAAAATACTGACCTCATCGTCAATAACCAAAATTTTACCGTTCATAAAATAATCTTTACCTCCGTACCTTCATCTAAAGAGCTATCAATCTCTACGTCCCAGTTGTGCAGTTCTAATATTTTCTTCACTATAGGAAGGCCAAAACCAAAACCTTCCTTAAAATGTGTATAAAAAGGAGAAAATATTTTATTTAAATCCCGCTTCTGTATACCGCATCCATTATCCTTCACAAAAAGTATTGTGGTTCCCTTATCTTTTTTTGCTCCAAAAACAATCTCCCCCCCATCAGATATTGCTTTTAAAGAATTCGAACCAAGATTTAAAAACACGCTTTTGAGAAGATTGTAATCCCCTTTTATAGAAATATCACTCGACATATTGTTGCTTAACTTGATATTTTTATTAAAAAATTTACTTTGTTTTAACTCGCTTATAACATCTTCAATAAGTTTACGAATATCAATCTCTTTATTCTTTAAATCAAAACTTTTAGTAAAATCCAAAAAGCTTTCAACTAAATAATCCAATCTGTCTGATTCCTTTATTATAACTTCTTTAAGCTTTTCATTTTTATCCATCTTACCCGCGGGAGAAGGCCCTATCAATTCGGCTGATGCCCGAATAGAAGAAACGGGATTCCTTACCTCGTGTGCAAGATTAGCTGCAAAATTACCAAGAGTCACAAGCTTATCTCTCATTTGCATTTTTCTTTCTATCTCTTTTTCCTCAGTCTCATCGTTAATCATCAAAATGGTTCCATTACCATCGAATAAGCCACTACTTCTCACCATAAATACTTTTTCTCCACTCTCAAGTTCCAGCTGTTTTTCTTCTCCCAATAATATCCTTCCAATAGGCTCTTTAAAAGGCCCTCTTATAATATCCAAAAGAACTTTCCCTGGCGAAAGCGGAACCCCAAGGAAATTTGAAGACTTAGAATTACTCCAGACTATACGACCACCTTCGTCTACTGTAACGATACCGTAATCAATTGCTTCTACAATATCAGAAATATCAACTTTAACTCTGGTAAGTTGTTCCCTTAAAACTTGAACAATTAGGGAAGAAACCGCAGCCGTAAAAATAAAAACGAAAGAATATACAACAAATTCAATCAAAACGATATCAAGAGGTGGAAATTCCGGTAGACTTACAAGAATCAAACCTGTAGGAATTTTCTCTGTGAAAAAGAGTGACACCAGCCCAAAAGATAATATAGAATAACCACTCACAATAAAAGAATCTACAGGAAACAGTAGATAAGCGCTTAAGACAATCAACGGGAGATAAAAAGAAACAAATGGACTTAAAGCAGATCCTGTAAAAACAATAAGAAAAGAAATATAAGTTATATCTAATAAAAGATTATACAACTTCACTTTTTGTTGAATAAACAAAACAAATACTTCATCCATAATAAAAATAAAGAATAGAACAAATAAAGGTAAAACGCTTTTCCCTCTTTCCCTGAATACGCAAATCAGAGAAAATAAAAAGATAAATAGAATAGCTCTATATAGGCAATATCTCTTAGTTCGACTCACAAAACCCTTTCTATTACATAAACTGCTGCGCCATTTTGAAAATCGGAAGATACATTGCCATAACCATACCTCCTATGACACCTC
>CAYRCN010000264.1:0-2292 GCA_964422805.1 uncultured bacterium
AACTTCTAACTACTGAAAAACATTGTCAAGTGTTGAGATTTGACCCCAGATACACAGATACACTTATCTTACCCCCTTTATTTAAATTAAAATAAAATAATTGTAGAGGTTTCAGAAAGTTTGTCAGGATTGGATTATCACACAGAGCCACAGAGTTTTTCGGCGGTTAGCTATTTTTAGTTTCCCATTTCAAGATACAACCTTGATGCGTTTATTTTTTAACTATTTGATCCCACAGAGGATATTCTGCCGCGTCTGTTACGGTAGGTTTATTATTTCCATGCGGAACAAGAAAACAATCGCCCCCGGAGCAACACGTTTTACAAGTATCCCAAACGCCCTTTGGATTTCTATAAACATATCCAAACCATTTCCAATTTATTCTTTTAAGTGTAACCCATTCGTTCTCTTTGCCTTTTGGTTTGAACATCAAGAATAAATCAAAAAAACATTTGCAGTGCCAGTTTTCATCTATAGCTTCAAGGGAACTCGTTGGCATGGCCGGCGCGTCATAAAAGCTATTATTCTTTCCACATGGATAGACTCTATCAAGACCTTTCTCACTACTCCAGGCTCCCCAGTCAGTCTTGGTATTTATTTTCTGTTGATTATCAATTAACTGTACCCACTGGGTTTCACCGGCTATACCGGATTGCTGACTGCAAGTAAAGAGAATGCCATTATATTCTAAGCCCTTTATTACGCTACCTGCAGCCAATTTTCCTTCATATTTTCCATATACCCTATTTTCTTTTGGCCATTTAGCGAGTAATTCGGGATCGCCGCTTCTGGTAACACCAAAGTGATTATCCGGCCTACTTTCCCACTTTACTGTATAATCCGGTCTTTTAATAGTAAATTCAGCATCTTTGGAATACTGTCTTCCATCGACTGTCGCCGTATATTTAACATTACCTTTATTTCCCTTATACCAGTAGAATCCGATTTCCGGCTGCTTTAAATCTTCATCTTTTATTGGTATTACTTCTGATTTCGACTGATCATCAGCCACTTTAAACTGTTTAATGTAATTCTGATTATTATTACCATCGATAACCCAGTCACCCTTCTTCGGGTCTTTTTCTTTTGGAACAACAACACCTTTTAGTTCAACCTTTTCACCGACGACCACTTCTGTAAGTTCATCATTATCTTCAATATCTTCCCAGTTGCCGTTTACCTTCCTCATTATGTATAAAAACACTAAATCCACCTCTCCAAATGCCCAATTGACACTATAATTAACATCCCCTCCCGCTATGTTCTCGGGATGAAAGTTTTCTTCCCCCATAAAAGGGGGAAGGTCCGACACTGTAATCTTAAAAGGCGGCGAGCCGGTTTGTGTTTTTGTCGACCATTCTCGGCTGTTCGTCATTCTCCCATCTTCGGGAATCTGAAACCTGATGCCTAATTTACACAAATTAATATCTTTTTCATCCGTTTCATACGTACAATCTGACTTTCTTACTCTTCCGCGCACCGTTACTTCTTCAGCCGCGGCAAAAAACTCGTAATAATCGCAAAAACCGGAACTCCCGGAAAATTTATCCACAGGTATCATACTTGCTATCTTACGTATGTAAAGACTGGCTCGGGAAACAGAACCGGGGTCACCACCAAGAGAAAAAGTACCGTTGCCGACATATTCTTCCTTTAAAGGCGGACACTTCTCCTTTTCATTATCCATAAGCGATTCCGCATATTCGTACTGAACTATCATCGTTTGGGGCTCGTATGTTAGAAAAGGGAAAAAAGATGAAATCTCCTTTGTCTTTACCTCTTTAGTATAAGCCTGGTTTAATTCCATAACACCATTTAATTTGAGATTCAAATGCCCCTTGTTTGTGGTCTTACCCCTATCAATACTCCAGCTTATGTGGACTTCCGCACTGGCGGAGAGTACTTTCTCCGGTTCTTTTGTTTTTCCGTACATTTGGTTAGATGACACAAAAAGAAAAATCATTAGAAAAAAGAAAATACAATTTTTTTGTAGGCTAAATAATCTCCCAATTAAATATCTCATAATTTATATCCTCCTTACATGTAAATCGTAATGAAAAAAGGACTAAATGTCAAGAGCGGTGCGCAGCACCGAGTCACTAGTCACCAGTCCAGAGTCACGAGTCAAAAAAAATAAAATTGGAAAATGGGGAAATTGGAGGATGGGGGAACTATTTTACTATTTCTCTATTTATCTATTTGACTTAGATTCGAAGAATCAATCCCTAAATTTAACTCCTGTTCCATATGCTGTTAATACTTGAACATTTGGACTTCTGTCGAAATCGTAAT
>CAYRCN010000265.1:0-2291 GCA_964422805.1 uncultured bacterium
CTTAGCAAAGCTCGGGGACAGAACCTTCTACTTGATGAAAACATTGGAAGAAAATTTGCGGATCTACTATCTTTGACTCATGGCAAAAGAGTTCTCGAAATAGGACCGGGTCTTGGAATTATAACCAAATATCTTAAAAATAGGGGCTTTGAGGTAATTGGGGTGGAAATAGACCCCGATTTTTGTTCTTATTTGAAAAATTCGGGCGTGAATGTTCTTTGCGAAGATTTCCTTAAAACGCATTTAGATTCTTCTTTTCCAGAAATCGTGGCAGGTGCTCTTCCTTTTTCGATGTCTTTACCGATTTTAAAGAAAATCAAGAACAACAGGGATAAAATAAAAGAATGGATTTTTGTACTTCAGAAAGAAGTTGCAGAAAGATTTACGGCTGAACCTGCAAGTAAATCATATTCGTCTCTTTCCGTATTGTTTAATATTCTATATGATATCAGATGCGAATTTGAAATTAAGCCTGAAGCTTTTTTCCCAAAACCGGAAGTGTTTTCAACGGTCATCAGGGGAATTCTAAATAAAGACCCTATAATCGAAGTTAATGAAGCCTTCGAAAAGTTCCTGAAGGATATCTTTCGCTTCAAAAGAAAAACACTTAAGAATAATCTTTTCGATTATAATATAGAACGGGTCTCAATTGACTTAAAAAGAAGAGCAGAAACCCTTACAAAAGATGAAGCTGTCCAACTCTACCGGGAATGTGTATCCGACTGATAATACTAACCACAAAGACCTCAAAGCACACAAAGCCACCCTACGCCCCCAACCTTTTTTTGGTTTTTCAAAATCCAACCCATTTTCTTAAGGAATAAATTTTATTGTGAATAAAAAATATAAACCTTTGTGCTCTTTGTGTACTTTGTGGTTCAATTTAAAGAAAATATGATTATGAAAGGGATTTATGTTTTGATACTTGGAATAGAAAAGGAAAAAAGCATTAATGTCGGAAAAATCGGGCGATTTGTTTTCAAGCCCGCTTATTACGCCTATGTGGGTTCAGCGATGAGTGGAATTCAAAGATTAAAAAGACATTTGAAAAATTTAAAAAGAAGAAGTATAGAAAATAAACATTGGCATATAGATTTTATAATACCATTCTGTAAATCGACCGGATGGGTTTTTGCGGAATGCTCCGAACCAGGCAAAGAGGAAAAATTGGCGATTTATCTTTCAAAAAAGCTCGATTATGTCAAAGGCTTTGGTGCATCAGACTCCCGGGCTCCCTCTCATCTATTTAAGAACTCAGATTTAAAGAAGTTAAAAAGAGAAATTATAAAAGCTTTAAAATCTATTGGAACAGAAAAGCTCCAAACCAGTAACGGACAACCATGAAAATTCTTGACTTTTGCTGTCTTTTAATTATAATTTAATGCATACATCTTGAAGTCTAAACCATTTTAAAATGTACCGGCTAAAAACAGATTTAGCCTTATTAAGGAGGTTAAAATAGACATTAAGAGGGTACTTTTTAAAGCATTCCCTATATTCTTTTTCACATTAACCGCATTTGCGGGTATGCTGGAAAAAGAAGTTACTTTCGACATAAACGATCTTTCTTTTACTAAAATCGAAGGATATGATTTTGTACGGCTTAAAGATTGTATTTCAACTACAGTAGAATTAGGAATGCCATGTCTTCCTAAAGCGTCTTTTTTATTTTTGATTCCACAAGGCGCAGAAGTTACTGATGTCGAGATCATTTCCTTCGACAAAGAGGAAGTTTCCGGCGAGTATAATTTATATCCAACCCAATATTCACAACCATTCTTAAAGGATAAGGTTTTCCCTTTTGTCGAACCCGATAAGGATATCTATTCTAAAAGTGACCCCTACCCCGAAAAAGTTATTCAGTCTGCTCATACCGGCTCAATGGGTGGATATAAACTTGCAAATTTATTGGTCTATCCCATACAATACCTCCCTGCCGATAAGAAATTGATTTTTTATTCTAAAATAAAGTTTAGAGTTATATATGAAGAAAAATTAAGATCACTAATAACAAAAACAGAAAAACAAAACAAAATATTTAAAGAAAGAATCGAGAAACTAATACTCAATCCTGAAGATATCGGAATGTTAGAACCCTTAACCGGATTAAGAGGCAGTTTAGCTTTGCCCTATGACTCAGTTGAATATGTTATAATTACGGCAGATTCCTTTGCCACTGCCTTTCAGGAACTCGCGGATTGGAAGACGAAAAAGGGGATTCCCGCAAGAGTTATAACCCTCGATTCCGTTTATGCTGACTATACGGGCGCGGATAACGCGGAAAGAGTAAG
>CAYRCN010000266.1:0-2277 GCA_964422805.1 uncultured bacterium
GGTTTCTCAGGAGGAGCGGTCGGCTATCTTTCTTATGATGCAGTTAGATTTTTCGAAGAAATTCCGGACAAAAATCCCGACGAAATCAAAGCGCCGGAAACCTACTTTATGTTTCCTTCGGAAATAATACTTTTCGACCACAAGGACGATACTGTGGATATAATTATATACAATAATAACGGAGAAACGAAAAGGATTGAAGAACTGACAAAAATAATAAAGACTTCCGAAGAAGTTGATTATAAATTATCCGAAGGAAAAGAAGTCGAATTTACCGGAAACTTCACAAAAGAAGAATATTGCAGTGCTGTAGAAAAAGCTAAAGAATATATATATGCGGGAGATATATTCCAGGTTGTTCCTTCTCAAAGATTCAAAGGGCAAATAGAAAAAGAACCAATCAATATATATAAGGCACTCCGACTGACTAATCCTTCTCCGTATATGTATTATCTCAGATTCAACGATCTGTATATATTGGGGTCATCACCCGAAACATTGATTAAACTAGAAGCAGGAGGGCTTGTAACGAGTAATCCAATCGCAGGAACAAGAAGAAGAGGAAAAGACGAAGAAGAGGACAAAAAGTTCGCGAAAGAACTCTTGAGTGACGAAAAAGAACTTGCAGAACATGTTATGCTTGTTGATCTTGCGCGAAACGATATTGGGAGAGTTTGTGAATACGGAAGTATAAGAGTGTCAGACTTTATGCGAATCGAAAAATACGCAAAAGTTATGCATAATATATCAGTTGTTAACGGAAATTTACTCACAAACAAAGATGCATTCGATCTTGTCGAAGCCACTTTCCCCGCAGGAACAGTTTCAGGAGCGCCAAAAATAAGAGCAATGGAAATAATCGACGAACTGGAACCTGTTAGAAGGGGAATTTATGCAGGCGCCTTAGGCTACTTCGGCTTCGCGGGCATCATGGATCTCTGCATAGCTATAAGAACAATCGTAATCAATAAGGGAATAATTTACTTTCAGGCGGGAGGAGGAGTTGTAGCCGACTCAGTGCCCGAACTCGAATACAAGGAAACGATAAACAAAATGAGTGCTCTAAAAAAAGCAATAGAGATGTCGCAATGATTTTACTGATTGATAATTACGATTCCTTCGTTTATAATCTTGCTCAATTTTTAGGAGAACTCGGAGCAGAAACAGAAGTAAGAAGAAATAATAAAACTTCAATTGAAGAAATCGAGCATTTGGCACCGACAACAATAATAATTTCGCCAGGTCCCGGCACACCAAAAGACTCAGGTATAAGTCCGGAAGTTTTGCTCCACTTTAAGGGCAGGATTCCAATGATGGGTGTCTGCCTTGGTCACCAGACAATAGGAGAAGTTTTTGGCGGTAAAGTTATAAGGGCGGATAAAATATTACATGGCAAAACTTCCAAAATATATCATGACGGCAAAACAATATTCGAAAACATAGAAAACCCTTTCACCGCAACGCGTTATCACTCTTTAATAGTAGAAAGGAAAACTTTACCGGATTGTTTCACCTTATCGGCATGGACAGAAGACGAAACCATAATGGCAATAAGACACAAAGAATACAATATCGAAGGAGTTCAGTTTCATCCGGAGTCAGTATTAACGCAAACCGGAATGGAAATACTAAAAAACTTTATTAAAGGAAGGGAAATAGATTGAAGGTCATAAAGTATAATGAAATCGAAGAGGATTTCTTCAAATATAAAGAAATAGAGGAAATAAAAGTATCAAGAAAAATAATAAACGATGTTCGAAAAAATGGTGATAAAGCACTCAAGAAATACACCAAACAATTTGATAATGTCGAACTCGATCAAATCAAAATAAGCGGTATAGAAATAGAAAACGCATACAAGGAAGCTTCAAAAGACGAACTAGAGACTATCGAAAAAGCTTCAGAAAATATAAAAGAATTTTCAAAAAGACAAAAAGACCAATTTAAGAATTTTGAATTTGAAATAAAAAAAGGAGTAGTTACAGGTCAAACAATAAACCCTATTAAAAGAGTAGGCGTTTATGTTCCGGGAGGTAACTTTCCTCTAGTATCAACATTCCTCATGTGCGCAATACCAGCACAGGTAGCAGGCGTTCATGAAATAGCAGTTGCCTCTCCTCCGACTTTTGAGGGCAGCATACACCCGTTAATACTCAGTGTTGCTTATCTGCTAAAAATCACAGAAATTTACAAATTGGGAGGCGCACAGGCAATAGCCGCACTGGCTTACGGAACAGAAACAGTAAAAAAAGTAGATAAGATTGTCGGACCCGGAAA
>CAYRCN010000267.1:0-2258 GCA_964422805.1 uncultured bacterium
CCGGAGACCCTTTGATATACATGTTGCGAGGATACCATTCGTTTGCAAATGCCGGAACAGAGTAAACTCCCCAGTGGAAGTATATACCAAACTTGGCGTCTTTGAACCACTCGGGGACAGGGTTCGACTTCTCCAACGATGCAAAGTTGGGCTGAAAATTTTGCTTTTGAGTCCGGGTGGAGGTTTTACTAATTATTCCAGCAACCTTCTCTGTTTCAATTGATTCGTTACCCGGCTGGGTTGGTATTTGATAGTTATCTTGAGCAACCAGACAAATTTGAAGTAAAAGACATGCGATCAGTAATATTTTGGTTTTCATAATTAAGAGTACCTCACCTCTGTTTGTTAAGTAATTTTTAATTTCATATTTATTCTGAGAGGAAGGTGCATTCTTCTCCTGGTTTAGTTTCAAAATCAAAAATATAAGTATTTTTTAACAAGTTAAACTCCTCTCGATTATTTCCTTTTCAAATAAGTCCCTATCTCATAATAAACATCTTTTTGGTATCTATGAAACTCCCTGCTCTTAATGTATAGAAATAGATTCCGTTTGCCAAATGCGAAGCATCGAATGTTACGGAATGCAAACCCGCGGAGTACTCTTTTCCCGCAAGCTCGTCTATTTCCTGACCGAGAATATTATGAACGACCAGAGAAACAAATGATGCCTCAGGAATTTCAAAATCGATTCGTGTCGATTGCTTAAACGAATTTGGATAATTTTGATACAGCTTGAATGATGCTGAGTCCTCATTAACTATGGTGATAATACTCCCCACAAAAGTCGTTATGCTTTCTGCGTCGAGGGTGACGTAAAAAAGACTGTCGCCTGCTAAGAATATAGAGCTTCCCTCACTACAATCTTCCGTTTCTGAAGTAACATAAGGCGTAACCATTCCAGCCCTACCGTTCTGAAGAACGAATGTCTGATTTTTAGCTTGCCAGGAGGAAGTGTTGATTGCAACAATAACTACTTTTGAGGATATACTGTCTCTATAAGCAGAAACAAAAACATAGCTCTGCGGGTTATCATCGCACTGGACTCTCAAATATCCAGGACGTATAAATCTGGCAAACTGCGACATAATGTAACCACGCTTTGTAACAGTACCTTTGGTGGCATAAGTCCCATCAGCAATAGGACCATAATACCGCACGATATACCACCAGACGTAAGCGCTCATCCCTGCAACCATTACGTCGTGAATTTCTGTTCCGACGTTGAGAGCCAATGGCCAATCGTTTCCCGAATGCGCGCTTTCCGTATAATGCTCTGTCATCCATATTTCTTTTCCTTTTTCCTCGGCAAGAGGATAGGAGGCAAGTCCGCCTCCGTATATGTGCCCGGCAACCATACCCAAATTCGCGCAGGCTTCTGCATCATTTAGTATAGGATCGGACATCTGACGCCTGAACTGAAACGATTCCGGAGCCATAACTCTGGTACCGATCGACGGAGCATTGTCTTGCATAAAGGTAACCATTTGTGCAGCGCTCCAATCGCATGATTCGTATGAAACGGTAATATCCGGTTCATTTTGAACGGATATTGCGTATATTGGCGCGTCGTTTGCAGCCATATAAGTAACGAATGAATCCAAATGCTCGGCATAATCGTCATAATAAGATGCTAAAAGGTAGCCGCCTACAGGATCGTTGTTGCTTTTCATCGACGGCGGAGGAGACCAGGGCGATGCTATAAGGGTTACACCAAACGTATGAGCAGCCGGGGCATTAGAAACGTTGAGGTCGAATTCACTTGTATCGTATGGAACACGAAGGCGAAGTATCGAAAATCCGATTTGACCATCCCCGGTACCAAAAGCTGTATTTATTTCCGCAGTAGTCATAGTATCCCGCCATGGAAGTATGTTCGCCGCACCGAAACCCCTAATTATTTGGTGATTAGTACCCAGGTCTATTACAGCTGCATTCTGCGCGTAAATATTTGCAGAAAATATAAACGAAAGCACTATAATAAAAAATACCTCATTAATAAATCTATTAGTAAAAACTTTGCTTTTATTTTTCAAAACATTCTCCTTCAAATTATTTACTTTTAACAACTATTAGAGCTCCCTTTAACCCCGGTGATTTTGCCGTAATAGTGATTAAACCTGAAGTTTCAGGTTTCGAACGAACGATAAGCAGGGCCAGACCACTGAATGCCTCACGCTCGTGTGAAGGGAACGGAGTGAAATTCGTCGGGTCACCGTTATCTGTCGCTAATATCTCGCCGGGACCCTCGATCTCGAATT
>CAYRCN010000268.1:0-2252 GCA_964422805.1 uncultured bacterium
CCAGGTCTGATTTATAGTTGGACCTAATGTTACAATAAATCCCGTAGGGTCTTCCGGTGTACCGGCAGTCAAAGCCGCTTCAGAAAAACAATTTCTATTTCTAAAATCACCAACCTGGCAACCAACAGAAATCACGTGAGGCAACATCCAGTAGTTAGTAAGATTTTCTATATTACTGATGGTAAACCCTCCCCCGCTTTGCCAACCGGATACATACCCATGTCCGATATAGCTTATGATAGAAACTCCAGAATTAACAGCACTTGAAATAATAGAAGAAGAACCCCAGGGGTCATAACTCGAATCGATAGAAGTATATGTAAAATAAGGAAAAATATCGTAAATTAAAGTATCTTTAAGCCATTCGCATCTTTCCTTATCCATAATTGAATCGTAATCATCGCTTTCATCACTTGCCACCATAAGACCTTTACTATACCAATCTCCTCCCTCTTCCGGATTTCTTTCATATTTGATGCTACGCATCACTTGATTTCTTATATTATACGCTTCTCCCCCATTCGATGAAAACCTGCCAATAAAAAGATCCGGATAATTATCATCACCGTCAGTATAAGCATAAACAGGATCAGCATCTCTCCCAAATGCCCTTCCGACATTGCCAACAGGAGGCGGAAGTTCATCTCCATCACCAACAAGCAAACAAAAAGTAACACCTAAACTATCATATTGTTCCTTAATGAAATTTCTAATAGAAGCAGTGTCGCTTCCCACAACCGATAAACTATACAAATCTGTGGGAATTCCTTTCCTCCTTTTCCATATTAAGAAAGAGTCCATCTCAGAAATATAGTCATCGGAACATATAATAATCATTCTGCCACCATCTTCTTCGAGCATATCATATCTTAATTTACTTTCCGAATAGTTAATAAAGAAATCCTTATATACGTTCTCAAAGGATGAAGAAATAGACCTTTTCATTAACCCGTCTTTAACATTTGATAAGGAAAACCCTTCAGAATATATCTCAACAATTAATTCTCTAAGTATTATAAGCTCGTCAGTACCAGCGTCATAACGTATAGGATTAACGTAAACGGTAATTCCTCTAAAATCCCTCATTATAAAAGGCTCCGAAAGACTTGCTACTTCTGCAGGAAATACATCATGTGAAGAATAAAAGTCGCTAAAAGTATACGGCACGGAAGAAGGGGAAACGTTTCGCAAAAGATTTCCTTTGGAAGATACAACTGGCGGAACTTTTACTCTTTCAACATCTTCCCGAACAATCCTCAATTTTATTTCCCTATCGTCAGGAATAATTACGCTTTTAGCTATTCTGGGAAGATCCGGATAACCTTCTTTCAAATAACTATTTACGCCGGGCATACGGACTCTCGAATAATTTTTACCGTCAATAAAAACAGTATCCAGATAGAAACCGGGGATAGTAAATTCTATTCTTGTATTTTCATAGCCATTTCCAGATACATCAACCTGAACGCTTTTCGTAGTGTTATTCTGAAGATTCACCCAGCTACCAAGGGTTAATAAAATTAAAATCATATTACAATTATAATTGTTTATCCTCAGCCAGTCAAGTCGAGAAAAAAACACACCCCATCCGAAGAATAAGACGCAGATTAACGCAGATTTACAGGATTTTTATTTTTGTTTTTTACTAAAACCTAAAACCCAATACCTAAGACCTAAAACGCTCCCTCATGTTCAAGCAGCCATTTCTTTCTATGAACTCCGCCTGCGTATCCTCCGATTTTACCAGAACTCATTATCACCCTATGACAGGGAATTATTATTCCTATGGGATTTAAACGGACAGCCATACCGATACTCCGGGCACCGAGTGGATTCCCCACCCTCTTCGCAAGCTCACCGTAAGAAACGGTTTCTCCGTAAGGAACCTTTAATAACTCTCTCCAAACCTTCTCTTGATATGGGGTACCATTCATTATAAGCTTTAGGTCAAATTCTTTACGTATACCTTCAAAATATTCTTTCAACTGAATTTCAAGAGGAGATGTGGAACGTACTATTCTAAAATCATATTTAACAAAAGAAGATAGTAGTTCTGTATAATTGTCCTCAACAATACTAACAAGAAACACACCTTCCTTTCCCCATACAAAAAACACATTCCCGATAGGAGATTTAATTTGATTCCAGAATAAAGTTTTACTATTTCCTCTTCTTATCAAGAAAACTTTTTCTTTGCTCTAAGAGAGATTTAACTTTTCTAATTTCCATCATATTTGTGCTCCCAGAAACCG
>CAYRCN010000269.1:0-2248 GCA_964422805.1 uncultured bacterium
CAGGGAGTCCGCCTGTTTGAAAAGGGGTTACCGCAGCAAGGAATGCTCCGGTCAAGATAACCTCAAAACAAGTTTTAAGGCTTATCCATTTTCCGGTTACACCCTCACATAAAAGTAAAACCCTGAAAGCGTCAAGAGTAGTGTAAAGAATCCAAAAAATCAGAGCAAGAATAAGATAGAGTATATTCATTTGCTTGAAAGCATATGTTATTTTTTGGATAATGTGCAAACTGAATTTCTTTCCCGGGTCGGGGTCCACAAAAATCAGCAAAGCTAACATTGTCAAAATGACAAGAGCTACAAATATTTTTAATCCGCTATGAATTTTCTTCTCTAAAGTAGCCATATATCAAATAAAACATCAAAAATTAAAAAGCAAAATAGCAGATTAAAATGCAAAATTTTAATTCTCCCTAACCGCAAAAATTGAAAACCGATTGCATTTTTCATGACATTGGCTTTTTCTTTGTTTTTTTCATTTTTAAACTTTGATTTGTATTTTTTCATTTTGATATTTGATTTTTAAATTTTAGCGGCTTTGCCGCTTCGGTCTTACTTCCATATTATCGATAAGTCTAGTTCTACCTATCCAAACCGCAACTAAAATTCTAGTTGGATTTTCTACTTTTTCGACTTTTTCCAGGGTCTCCGGGTTAACAAATTCAACGTAGTCTACACGCGCATACTTTTTCGATTTTATCAATTCAATCATTACTTCTTTTAATAAATTTACCTCGTACTTTCCTTTCCTAACCATTTCTTTTGACATAATCAAAGATTCATAAATAACAGTAGCTTCCTTTCTTTCTTCTCTTTCCAGGTAAATATTTCTTGAGCTAAGAGCCAGACCATCTTTTTCTCTTATAATCGGGGACTGGATAATTTCTATCGGCAAATTCAGATCTCCAGTCATTTTTTTTATTATGATGTATTGTTGATAATCTTTTTCTCCGAAAACGCCTATATCCGGTTTTGTTATATTGAATAACTTTAAAACCACAGTAGTCACTCCTCGAAAATGCGCTGGCCTGCTTTTTCCGCAGTATTTCTTCGAAAGCTCACCAACTTCACAAAAAGTCTTAAAACCCTCAGGGTACATTTCAGATGCTTCGGGTATAAAAACTGCATCAACATTTTTTTCTCTAAGGAGTTCCAAATCTTTCCTTTCGTCTCTTGGATACTCCTTGTAATCCTCTCCTTCTCCAAACTGAGTCGGATTAACAAAAATTGACACGATTATTTTATCCGCATGTTCTTTTGCTTTATCTACAAGGCTTAAATGACCTTCGTGTAGAAATCCCATTGTGGGCACTAAAGCTATTTTTATATTCTGGCACTTCTCGCTCAACGAATAATTCTGTTGTTCTTCTATTGTTCTGAAAATTTTCATTAGGCTATAGATAAATAGTTTATTCCGGTCTTTATCGAGGCGATTTCTTCTTTCAGTAAATTAAGATGTGAAGGTTCATTTAAGAAATCAAATTCATTGGAATTTAAAATCAATACAGGACTTTTCTGGAAATGAAAGAAATATTCATCGTATGAACGAATAAGGAGTTTGATATAATCCTCTTTTATTCTCCTCTCATAACTTCTTCCCCTGCCTCTTATTCTTTCCATCAAAGTATCAAGACTCGCCTGAAGATATATTACAAGATTCGGTTTTATAATATCCTTATCAAGAAGATTGTAAATTTTCTCATATAGACTTTTCTCTCTCTTTTCAAGATTTATAAAGGCGAATATCTTATCCTTATCAAAAGTATAATCGGAAATGATTTTTCTTGTAAAAAGTTCTCTATTCGTTAAATTTCTAAGTTCGTTGTAGCGGGAAAGAAGAAAAAAAATCTGCGTAGGGAAAGCGTACCTTTCAGGATCTTCGTAAAATTGAGGAAGAAAGGGATTTCCATCGATGTCTTCGAGTATTGCCTTTGCTTTGTACTCTTGGGAAAGGAACTTTGTCAGCGTTGTTTTTCCTACACCTATTACGCCCTCAATTGCAATATATTCCCAGTTTTCCATACTCTTTTTTTATCCGGACATTTCTCCAGCAGAGTTTTAATTTTTTCTCCACTAATTGGCTCTATTTCCTCTTTCGCTATTTCCGAAAGTGGTTCAAGGTAAAAGTTTCTTACCTGAAGATAGGGATGGGGGATTACAAGCGTTGGACTTCTAAATATTAATTGACCCAACAGGAGTAAGTCAATGTCTATAATTCTCTTCTCCCATTTTTCTTCCCTTTTTCTCC
>CAYRCN010000270.1:0-2235 GCA_964422805.1 uncultured bacterium
TTTGAATAAGATCCGGAGATATTTGATTTTCTGCTTTTTTTATTGCGAGCAAACCCAAAGTATCTTCCATATAAGTTAACGGAGAACAAATGTATTCATCTGTTTCCCAAGGTCCTTTATTGTTAACGAGACCAAAAGGTTCTTTTCCTATTTCTACCTTATCTCCTACAGATAAATCAGCATCTCCTTTTTTTGAATGAACGCTAAACTCCTCATTACTTGATCCCTTCAAAATCAAGATTACTCCGCCTGAAGAAGTAAGTTTCATAACATCTTCCGGAATTTCTTCAATCAAAGTAGCGAGATCATTGCAGTTTAAAAGGTCCTGCGAGAATTGATTCAATAAAGACAATTCCTTAATTTTTTCCTTTAATTTTTCATCAACCTGTGATTTTGCTTCCTGGAGTTCTAAGTTCGCTTCCTCTAATGCCATGTTGGCATCTGATATTTCCATTAATAATTTCTTTTTTTCTAAAAGTAAATGCCTTCTATCCAGAGCATTCTTCACCAGGGTCTGCAAATGTCCTCTTGAAGGTAAGGGTTTTTGGATATAATCATAAGCTTCTTCTCTAACAGATTTAACTGCCGTTTCAATGGAAGCGTGTGCAGTCATCATTATTACTTGAACTTCCTTATCGTATTCCTTCAAAGTACTCAAAACTTCAGTACCAGGTTTATCGGGCAATCGGAGGTCAAGAAGTACAACATCCGGCTGGAAATCCATAGCTATACTTATAGCGTCATTAGCATTATAAGCTTTCTTGACTTCATAAGAGTTTTCTCCTTCGCCATTCAGTTCGGTAAGTATAGCTTCTATGACTTCCACTAAATTTTTCTCATCATCCACTATTAGTATTTTTTCAGCCATCTTATTTTTCCTTTGGCAAAGCTATAGTAAAACAAGCTCCCCTTCCTTCATTGGTTGCATTTATGGTTCCATTGTGATTTTGAATAATCCGGTGAACTATTGACAAACCTAAACCAGTGCCTTTACTTTTTGTGGTAAAAAACGGGATAAAAACTTTAGGGATAATATCCGAAGGTATACCCTCTCCATCGTCCTTGATCTGAATTATCATATTCTTTTTACCCCTTCTGATATTTAACTCAATACATCCGTTCTCTTCTATAGACTCCATTGCATTAAGAAACAAATTATTCAAAACAGTTACAATTTTGTCCCTATCCACGTAGCATACAAGATTTCCTTTTAAGTTTTTCTTAACCTGGATATTCTTCTCCGCTATCTCATGACTGAACATCAACAATGTTTCGCCAACCAGACTTTTCAAATTTACTTTGGTTTTAACTAAATCCCTGTCTGATGCATATATGGTCATATCATTTACTATCCTTTCAAGACGTGTGATTTCATGCAATACAATAGACTGAAATTTATAATTGTTTGTGTTTTCCGACTCACCGAAAGATAGTGACTCAATACCCGCTTTGATCGAAGCAAGCGGGTTTCTAATTTCGTGAGCTAATCCTGCTACCATTTCCCCGAGGGCAGCAAGACGATCTTTTTTCCTGAGCTCCTCTTCCATTTCTCTAATTTCAGTTATGTCCCTTAGAATAATCGAGGAGCCAACTACATGACCGTTATTACCATAAACAGGTGAAGCGCTAAACCCTATCAATAAATCTCCCGATTCAAATACACTTCTCTCTATAAGTTTCCCGCCAAGGACATCGTCGAATAAATTTTCTTCGATATTATTACAAACACTTTCAATATTTTTTGATTCGATCTTTTTACCAAGAAGTTTTTTAGCTTCGGTATTAGCTTCAATTATTATCTTATTTTGATCAATCAGAATTAGTCCTGTGGGGAGAGATTCAAGAAGCTTAGCTATATTAAAGTCTTTAATCTTCATCCTGCTCGTTTACGGTACGCTGCATTTTCTTGAATTTTTCAAGAGATTTACGATCGCCTATAACAAGTAAAGTATCTCCTTCCTCTATCTTCTCGTCAGAAGAAGGAACAACTATTAAGTCCTCAACGACCTCATCCGCATTCTTTCTTTTGACTTTTCTTTTTATTGCAATCAAATTTAATCCGTATTTATTTCGGAGAGAAAGACCTTTAGGTGTTTTTCCGATAAAAGGATCAGGTGTTTCCGATTCCATTATACCAACTTTATCGTTTAACTGAAGATAATTTATTATGGAGGGGTTAAGAAGTTGATCGGCAAGTTTCTTCGCCATTTCTTCCTCCGGATAAATTATCCTGTC
>CAYRCN010000271.1:0-2225 GCA_964422805.1 uncultured bacterium
CCGCCTTTTTGCCAGACTTCCATTGCGTTTTCCTGTACGATATTGTAAGCCTCGTCTCTTTTTACACCTTTGTCGAGTAGTTTTATAAGAACCTTCTGTGAGAATATAAGACCGTTTGTGAGCCAGATATTTTTTTCTATGTTATCTTTATATATGTTTATATTTTTAATAATAAAAGCAAGCTTTCTGAGCATATATACGGTAAGCGTTATAGCGTCCGGAAAATAAATTCTTTCAGTGGAGGAGTGTGAAATGTCCCGCTCATTCCAGAGAATTATATTTTCAATAGCTGTTATTAAATATGACCGCAGTAAACGGCTCATTCCTGAAAGGCGTTCACAGAGTATGGGATTTCTTTTGTGAGGCATTGCTGATGAACCTTTTTGTCCCTTTTTAAAAGGTTCTTCTAACTCTCTTATTTCGGTTCGCTGGAGGTGGCGTATCTCGTGTGATATGTGTTCGATTGTCGAACCGATGGTAGCCAGTGCGAATATGTATTCAGCGTATCTGTCTCGCGGCACTACTTGCGTTGAAATCGGTTCGGGTTTTAAGTTTAATTTTTTCAGAGCAATTTCTTCTACCTCTGGATCGAGATGAGCGAAGTTTCCCATTGCTCCGGAAATTTTTCCGTATTCTGCTTTTTTTGAAGCGGTATTGAATCGCATCGCCGCTCTTTTCATTTCCGAATACCATGACAGAAACTTAAGTCCGAGAGATGTTGGTTCTCCGTGGATGCCATGGGTTCTTCCCATGATTGGAATTCCTTTACACTGCAGGGCTTTTTCCTTTAATATCTCAAGGATATTTTTCAGTTCTTTCTTTATAATAGAGGAACATTCTTTGATTTGAAGAGCGAAAGAAGTATCGACAATATCTGAAGATGTAAGACCCTGATGGAAAAAACGAACCGCGTCACCTCCTTTTTCTCCGACAGCGGTAATAAATGATACTACGTCGTGTCTGGTTTTCTTTTCGATTTCTTTTATTCTTTCCGCGGAGACTTTAATTCCCTCTAAAGATTTGGCTGTACCGGTTGGAATTTGCCCGAGTTCTTCACGGGCGGAAAGAACGGCAAGTTCTACTTCAAACCATATTTTAAATTTATTGTCATCCGACCATATTTTGTCGATTTCCTCAACACTATATCTTGGGATCATTAAACCCTCCTTAATATTTATGTTGATTTCTTCGCTTTTAGATTATAAAAGTATATTTTATAATGTCAAGGTCAGCTCTGACAAAATTGCTGTTAGCTTTTTGCTTTTAGCTGTTGGCTTAAGAAAAGCAAAAAACTGAGCGCTCTTTGAGTCTTTTGTGGTAAATTTTAAAATTTTGGTGTTGTTGGGGGTATTGCGAGAAGCAAATAACCAAAGGCTAATAGCTTAAGCTACATGTATTTCTGTCAATGATATTTGGTTTATTATTTTACCAATATAACCTTTTGTGATTTAGTAAATTTATTCTTGTTTGCTTCCATTATTAAGAAGTACACGCCGGCCGGTTTATCGATCATGTCTATTCTTATAGAGTAAAGACCCGGGGTATGTTCTTCTAAAATCTCTTTAATCTTTGTCCCCTTTATATCATAAATCTCAAATCTAACATCGGCTTTTTCGGGTAACCCATATTTAACCTCAAGCTGATTGCCGATTGTTATTGTTTTTGCAGCCATAGAGTAAACACCGGGGTTTTGAGAGGTGGGAACACCTGAAGAAGGAGATATAGAGAATATCGCATCGCTTGTATCCGAAGGGCTTCCGGTTGTATCTGTTATCCTGACGAGACAGCTGTCCGAAGATGTGTTGGGTATTGTCCAGGCGTAAGCCAGAGAATCTGCCTGTATACTTGCAATTATTTCTGACCAGTTTGACCCATTATCTGTAGAATATTCGATTCTGACAGCTTCTGTTGTAAGGTTTGTGGTCCAGGTGATATCATAAGTGCTGTCTATATACCAGTTTTCCCCTCCGTTAGGGTTTGTAACCGTTATGTACGGGATGGGTAATATAGTGAAAACTGAGTCACTCGTATCGGAAGGAAATCCGGTTGTGTCGGAAATTCTAACGAGACAACTGTCCGAGGGTGTGTTTGGTATTGTCCAGGGGTAAGCCAGGGTATCCGCTTGTTTAGTTGCAACCACTTCCGACCAGTCCGCTCCATTGTTGGTAGAATACTCTATTTTAACCGTTTCTGTTGTAAGGTTTGTAGTCCAGGTGATATCGTAA
>CAYRCN010000272.1:0-2218 GCA_964422805.1 uncultured bacterium
AATGACTCTGTACTTTCTGAATTTCGTGCTGCTTATTATAGGATTATATGCTCTTGTGGTAAAAAGGCATATCGTCAAAAAAATACTCGGAGTTGCAATAATGGAATATGCCGTAAATCTGTTTTTGATACTTCTTGGTTTCAGGAAATCCGGTATCGCTCCTATTCTTACCGAAGATATGGATTTGCAAACTTTCATTCATACGGCAGTCGATCCTCTTCCCCAGGCGCTGGTTCTCACTTCTATTGTTATTGGTCTCGGAACTCTTGCTCTTATGGTGGCAATGGCTATTAGGCTTTATGAAAGATACGGAACCTTTGATATGGATGAAATAAACAGACTTAGGGGTTGAATATGAATACTTTACTGCCATTATTTACAGCTATTCCTATATGCAGCGCAATTCTGATATTGATTATTGGAAAATTTGATAAGAAAAATTTTCCCAGAATTTGGTCACTTCTTACATCTCTTTCTTTGCTTTTTATCCTTGCTGTTATCTGGGATAAAGGAACAATTATACACGAGATGGGAGGATGGAAACCGCCTTTTGGTGTGGTGCTGGTTAAGGATAATCTTTCGCAGATGATGCTGTTAATAGTCAACGTTGTCGCATTTCTAACTATAATTTATTCGTATGTTTATATAATAAAGTTTGAGGATTATTTAAGATTTTTTACACTTTTCTTATTTATGCTTGCAGGTATGAATGGAGTAGTTTTGACAGGGGATTTATTTAATCTTTTTGTATTCCTTGAAATTGCATCTATTGCGTCTTATGCTCTGGTGGGTTACGGGGTAGACGCTGAAGAATTGGAGGCTTCATTTAAATATTTGATATTGGGAGCGCTTGCTTCAGTATTTATTTTGTTTGGTATCGGAATGATTTATTCTATAGCCGGTTCCGTTAATATGGCTGATGTTGCGAAGTTTATTGTGGAGAATAATTTAGGTGGTAATAATGCGCTTTTGATGGCGACAGGCTTATTTATAGTAGGTTTTGGACTTAAGGCAGGACTGGTTCCCTTCCATGCCTGGCTGCCCGATGCGCATTCTTCGGCTCCTGCTCCTATTTCAGTGATGCTTTCCGGAGTTTTGATAAAGGTCCTTGGAATCTATTCGCTTATAAGGATTTTCTACAGTGTGATAGGAATTACCCCGGTTGTTTCTAATATATTTATAACGATGGGCGTTATTTCAATGCTGGTTGGAGCTTTTATGGGCTTTGGGCAGGATGATATGAAGAGAATGTTTGCTTTCTCTTCTATAAGTCAGATGGGTTATATTGCTGTTGGGATAGGTATTGGCACACCTCTTGCTATTGTCGGAGCTTTATTCCATCTTCTTAACCATGCCGGGTTCAAGTCTTTACTTTTCTTTTCATCCGGAGCTATTCAGACTTCCACGGGGACAAGAAATTTATCTGAATTAGGTGGCTTAAGAAAAAAAATGCCGGTTACTTCGGCAACATCCGTTATAGGAGCGCTTTCGATTGCGGGAGTACCGCCTTTTAATGGTTTCTGGAGTAAGTTGATTATAATTCTTGCGGCTTTTTCAGCCGGATATTCCTGGCTCGGAGCGATACTTGTTTTTACTGCTTTTTTAACGTTAGCCTACTATTTAAGATTTCAGAAAAATGTTATTTTTGGAGAACCAACTGTACGGTTGAAAAACGTTAAAGAAGCTCCGTTTATGATGATTATGCCAATGGTTGTTTTTGCTGTTTTTTGTCTCCTTGGCGGGGTTTTTAATGGTTGGATTATAAGTAATATTATTATTCCGGCTCAAGGTATAATAACAAATCAATTAGGTTATATTTCGTCTGTGCTGGGGATATAGGAGATTTTATGAAGAAGAGATTAGCTGAATTTATTGTGATTTTTTCAATGTGGATTCTTCTTACCTGGTCTATAAATATTCAGGATATTTTTGCCGGATTGGTAGTGGCTTTTTTTGTAACAATTCTTACACGTCGACTCTTCCCGGACGATTTTCTCAAATTGTTGAATCCGAAACGTTTTTTGCTTGGGGCTTTCTATATACCCTATCTTTTCTATTATATCCTTCTCGCTAATCTGGATGTGGCGTATAGAGTTCTGAATCCTTTTCTTCCAATAAAGCCGGGTATCGTTAAGGTTAAAACAAGTTTAAAAAATGATTTTGCAAAGACTATTCTTGCCAATTCTATTACTCTTACCCCGGGGACCCTTACTGTAGA
>CAYRCN010000273.1:0-2212 GCA_964422805.1 uncultured bacterium
GCGGGAGCTTCGTCATTTATGAATATTCCCCTGTATTTGACAGCCGGTTCTCCGATGCTGTATGGTTCAGGCGAGACATAAAGATTTTTATTTTTCTCTACGGGTACATCAGCCCAGTAGTACCAGGGCGAAACTCCGATTTTTTCGGATAGATCGAACATGCCGTATATTGTGCCGCGCTTATCGCTCCCCACGATAACAAGAGCTCTGTCGATGCCGGGCAGTGGGATTTCTACAACCTGTCTTATAAATGTTTCCCATTTTCCTGAAATATTTTCTGCATTTATCTTTTTATCCTTTACTAATTTATCGATTATTTTGCTTTTTCCGATTGTTCCAATTATTACTATTTCTTTTGCCTTTGGAACTTCATCTACGAATATTTCAGGTTTGGAATCCGTTACTCTTTCGATATCTTCCTGAAAAAGTTTTGCCACTCTTATTACTCCCGGGTAGTCTTCGGAACTTACGTAAAGTGGCGCGGATTTTCCTGAAGACGAGAGCGCAAAACGTCCTTCTCCTTTGTTAAAAGAAATGTATGAGCTGTTAACTACGTAATCTTTAGCGGCTGAGCAGGAGGCAAGTAGTATAATGAAAAGCAGCATGAAGTATAAAAATTTTCGTGAATTATAATTTTTATCAGGAATATTGTATTTAATTTTCATTTTTGCGTTCATTATATTAAATGCTTCCTTCCTATATGTCAAGGCGTATTTTGAACCACGAACTAGGCACTACGAACTATGTTCAGTCCAATCTCGGTTTGCAGAGGATTTCTTTAATTTTAAGGTCGAAGAAGCTCTGGGTGTTAGCCGGCTTTAAAACTAAAGCGGTGTCTGCGCCTCTTCCCGTTCCTGAAATCGAAATTGTATCTTTTTCTGTGTTTATTAATCCCGCGTCTGCCGCCATGAGTGTAATCTCGCAACCGACTTTCATCCCTTCTCCGAGAATGCGAAGCGTGTTGGCTACTATATCGTCTAGCTCGTAAGTTTTAAATTGTTTTCTGACTGCTCTTCCCAATCCTCCGAATGAATGCAGACAGGTCAGTACAACCGCACCCATATCCTCAAGGTGCTTTTTTGTTTCATCAGGCATTTCCTGTTCATTTGGATTATTAAATCCGGTGGAGTGAGTTACTATTACTGGATTATAATCTTTGAAAACTTCCATAGCGGTAAGTGCGGTGTTTCCTCCGGTTGAAGCAATGACTATCTGTTCGATTCCAAGGTCCCGTGCTCGTTCTAATGCTATGTGAAGAGTTCTTTCTGTATTTATTTTTCCAGGTTCTTCAAAATAGACTGTATTCACGGAGATCTCTGCCATACAACCTCCTTTTTATTAATAATAATACAAAAAGTAAATTTCGCAAATGCTTTTTGCCACAGAAACACGGAGAATACAGAGAGAAAATAGGATTAGAAGCGGTGCAATTTAGTAATTCAGGGATTATGGATTAAGTGGTAAGTGTTTCTTAATCCTCGTTTAGCTTCCTGCTTTTCTACTAATCCTAAACTACTCTCTACTTGCTAATCTTTAAACTTTCCTATCTCAGAAGCACAATCTTACTTACGGAATTTTTTCCTTTTCCTTTCTTGAGAGTGATGAAATATACATCGTTTGGCAGTGTTTTAGATAAATTATTGGTTGCATTCCAGGTTATTGTGTGTATTCCTGTGGGTTTTTTGCCTGCGAAAAGATTCTTAACCATTATTCCAGCTTTGTTATAAACCTTCAAACTTATATCCTCTTTTGCATCTTTTTCCGAAACGGAAAATCTTATGCTGAAGATGTTTGTTGAAATGGATGGGAATACGCTTAACTGTACATTCGCGTTTCCTTCTGTATAATCCTCGATTCCTGCCATGGAGGTTGTAATAAAGTCGGTTTCATTCCATCCGTTAGGACCTATCGACAGCCAACGGGAATGGACCGCGTTATTGTAAGTAACAGGATCGTATTTTAATCTAACTCTCCAGTGATAGGCGGTTGCTTCGCTTAACCCTGTTACATCTTCGGAAATTTCTATTCCGTTTGTATCCGTATCGTACCAAGAGTCGCTCTCGGAAATAGAAGTTCCGTCGAACAGCTCTCCGAGTTCTTTAACTTCCCACTGTAGTTTTACTTTACCCCTGCCTCCCGGTGTTCTTCCGAGTGTATTCAGCTGAACTCCCGAGGTTCCGGTCGCGTTGCCGAGCTGAACGTGACGTGAACC
>CAYRCN010000274.1:0-2208 GCA_964422805.1 uncultured bacterium
TTGTACCATAACAAGAACGGCTCTTTTTTCTATCTTCAACACCTGTCGAATCATAAACGCCTCTCACAATGTGGTACCTTACTCCCGGTAAATCCTTAACTCTACCGCCTCTAACCAGAACTATGGAATGTTCCTGCAATGAGTGTCCCTCACCTGGTATATAAGCACTAACAACTTTCCCGTTAGAAAGCCTTACTCTAGCTACCTTCCTGAGAGCCGAATTAGGTTTCTTAGGAGTAGTTGTATATACCCTTAAGCATACGCCTCTTTTCTGAGGGCTGCCATCAAGAGCAGGCGCTTTTGTTTTCTTCTTAACTCTCTTTCTTCCTTTCCTTACCAATTGATTTATTGTAGGCATATAAACCTCCTATGCTCTTTTTGCTTCTTCCTCTGCTTCTTCAGCTTCCTCTTTTTTGTATTTTAATTCTATTTCTCTAAAATCTTTGAATCCAGTACCTGCTGGTATCTTACCTCCTATTATCACATTTTCTTTTAAGCCCTTAAGATAATCAGATTTACCCTCTAATGAAGCATTTAAAAGTACCTTGGTCGTATGCTGGAAAGATGCCGCTGCTATTACCGAATCGTGAGAAAGGGAAGAATGTGTAATACCGAGTAATAAAGGCTCGAAGGTCGCGGGCTTTCCTCCCTCTTTGGCAACTTCCATATTGGTTTCCTTAACTGCTTTAGCATCCATTACTTGTCCTTCTAGGAATGTAGTATCTCCACTTTCGGCAATACGAACTTTTCTGAACATCTGACGGACAATTATGCCAATATGCTTATCATCTATGTTGACTCCCTGCATTCTATAAACTTCTTGAATTTCATTAAGAAGATACTGCTGTGCAGCTATTACTCCTTTTACTCTAAGTACGTCATGCGGATCAACAAACCCCTCGCACAACTTATCGCCTGCTTCTACTTTCTGTCCCTCGTGAACCATAAAATATTTGCCATAAGGAACTTTATATTTCTTTTTATCCTTGTCTGACTCAATAAAGATATTTCGCTTTCCTCTTGTTACCTTACCAAAACGAACAATCCCGTCAATTTCTGAAATTATAGCTTTATCCTTGGGAGATCTGGCTTCAACCAGAGCCTCGACACGCGGAAGTCCTCCGGTTATATCCTGGGTTCTAGCAATATCACGTGGTTTTTTAGCCAAAAGAGAACCAACATCAACTTTAGCGCCATCTTCAATGAACAGATAGGAACCTCTGGGAATCGGATACTCGGCCAATTTCTTATTACCCGATCTAATCTCAATAGTAGGAAGATATTTACTCTTGGTACCATAGACTAACATCCTCTGCCTCTTACCTGATTCATCCACCATTTCTTTAAGCGTAATACCTTCTTTAATATCAATAAATTTAACCTTACCTTCTACCTCAGCAATTATCAAATTAGAATAGGGTTGATATTCAAAAAGAACCTCTCCTTTTTGAACTTCTTGACCATCATTGACCTTAAGTATCGAACCATATGGAACTTTATATTTTAACTTCCCTTCATTATGTACCAAATAAACAGAAGAATTCCTAGAAAGAACAACCAGAGGTTTCCCCTTAACATCATTATAAATTAAATCCTTAGCAAACTGAACTTTTCCGTCTTTAGGGGATTTTTGATATGATTCAGCGGCACCACCCGATGCGATTCCTCCGACATGGAAAGTCCTCAAAGTCAACTGTGTACCGGGTTCTCCTATCGATTGAGCAGCAATCACACCAACTGCGGTTCCGATCTGAACCAGTTCCCGCGTAGACAGGTCCCTACCATAACACTTTTGACATATACCCTCTTCAGATTCACAGGTAAGAACCGAACGTATCCTTACAGACTCTACTCCTGCTTCCTCAACTTCCCGGCCGATTTCTTCGTTAATCCATTCTCCTGCCTGTACAATAATTTCACCTGATAGAGGATGGATAACATCATCAGCAGTATAAGAACCTTCAATTCTATCAAACAGAGACTCAACAACTTTCCCGCCTTCGACAAGAGCTGAAACATCCACGCCCATAACGGTACCACAATCTTCCTCGATAACAACAACTCCCTGCGCTACATCGACCAATCTTCTGGTTAAATATCCCGCTTCTGCCGTTTTCAACGCCGTATCCGTAAGACCTTTTCTGGCTCCATGTGAGGAAATAAAATACTCCATCTCGTTTAATCCTTCTTTAAAGGAATGAAGTATGG
>CAYRCN010000275.1:0-2163 GCA_964422805.1 uncultured bacterium
CTCCTTTTTATTCCTGGCGTGCCGGTTTTAGAGAATGCGCTCAGCTTGCTTGTAATGCCTGTAAGCATTCCAGAGAAATAAAGAAACAAATCAGAATATATCTTTTAAATGTGTGGTGTAACAAAGGGACTGACAGGAAATTTGGATTATGGTGTATTAAAGGAGCTCGTGCAGGGAGAAGATACGGAAATGAAAATAGAAACAATGAAAAGGGAATAGAACTGATTAATGATTATGACTGGTTGCGTAAGCGGTTTGATTATGAATCAAAGAAAGGTCATCTTAAAGACATGTAATACAGGAGGCGCATTATGAAAAATCTTTTATTGGTTTTAATCCTTTCTCTTTTTCTGATGTGTAGAGCAGGTGAAAAATCAGTTGAGAAAGAGAAAAAAGACGAGGAGGTAAAAATGGTTGGTTTAAAGTTTTTTTCTTCTTCTTTTAAAGACGGAGAAATGATCCCGGATAAGTTTACCTGTGATGGTGAAAACGTTTCACCCGCGATTAGTTGGGAAGAACTACCTACGGGAGTAAAATCACTTGCTTTAATATGCGATGATCCGGATGCTCCGGGCGGAGATTTTGTGCATTGGGTTGTTTACAACATTCCGGCGAACATAAATGGTTTTAAAGAAAATGCCGAAATCAGCGATATAGCTGATTCGGGTATGACGGATTTTGGCCGAGGGCGTTACGGAGGACCCTGTCCGCCTTCCGGTGTTCACCATTATCACTTTAAGCTTTATGCTCTTGATGAAATGTTGGAAACGGAAAGCAGTATCGACAAATATAAATTGCTTGAAAAAATGGAAGGTCATATACTGGCTAAGGGAGAAATTGTAGGATTGTATAAGAGAAAAAGATAGGAAGCCAGAAACCCATCACCATCCAAAAATTAGTTGAACCACAAAGTACACAAAGCGCACAAAGATTATATTTATTTTTTTGCTATTAGCAAAAAGCCAAAGGCCCAAAGCCAAAAGCTAAGTTCCAAAAAGTTATATAAGAAAAAGGGCAGAATCCAAACAATTCCAGGTTCAGCGAGAGAGAACCCTCACTGAACTTGGAACTGTCTTAATACAAAGAAAAAACGGACGTGTCTGAGTGTTCTACGTAGAAAGGTACAAAGAAACAGGAGTTTACGTTCATATTTGAAGAATTGTTTTTGCAGAGACTTAAAATCCTGTAGAAAGATTTATCTCCTCCGCAAATTGTGTCGGGAACGGTGATCAACAGGTGAATATTATATGCGTAATCATAGACGAGATCACCTTCCAATAACAGTCCGTCAATATCGATCGTGAAAGACTTTCCTAAACTCCCCTTTAACTCAAATGGGCTATTTGGATTGTTATCTTTATTACTTAATCTCGGCATTGTAACCTCCTCCTTAACTAGCATATTAGAGGGCAAATATTTTCTGGGTAACCACCTTAAAACGTTCTACTAAATTTTTAAAGAGCTACTGACTTAATGTACAAGAACTGTTCCAAAATTTAAAGCATTGGAAATCAAAGCTTTAACATAATATATTTTTGCAAAATAAGAAAGCATTTCGCACAACGCAAGAAAATTTTTGAAGGTATTTGGACTCAGGTGTTAGATATTAGGTCTTAGGTTTTGGGTTTTAGTCGAAACTAAGCTCTGTGCTCTCTGTGTCTTTGTGTGAGGATTATTTGTTTCGGGAGAAAGGTTTTTTAAGTATTGAAAAAAGCGATGGTCTTAAGAGTTTTCTTATCTCGGGAAGTTTTTCTCTTGTTGCTTCGTAGCCTACTCGTATTCCCAGGTTTATTTTTGTAAAGTCTGCCCAATGAATCTTTTCTACTTTTGGTTCGATTAGTACGTCCGCTTTTTCTGCTTGTAGTTTATTATACCTGAATTTTGCTATTTCATCAGCGCGTAGGTTCGTAAAAATACCGGAGCCAATTTTTTCATACTTATCAAGTTTAGCTCCCAGATTAACTGCTATTATTTTGTTTGCGCCAAGGTATCTACATCCGTCTACAGGGACTTTTGCGGTAGGTCCCGCATCTATCAGGATTCTTTTTTCTTCTTCCCATGCCGGGAAGATACCCGCTATTGAAATAGATTTTATTATTGCGTCTTTAAGAGGACCTTTATCAATATATATGTCTTCTCCGGAAACAAGATCAAGTGTAGTGC
>CAYRCN010000276.1:0-2159 GCA_964422805.1 uncultured bacterium
CAAAAATCGGGGCTTGCACCTCTATAAGAAAACCATATAATCCGGACTATGATTTTTAATTTTAAAAAGAAAATTGATAAAACACATAATGGTGCTTACTTTTCCGGAGAATACAAAAATCTCTTTTCCGGGCCGCTCGGAAAGAACCCGGTGGAGGTAAAAGTAAAAATAAACAACAGCTGGAATCAGCTATTTTACGGAGATAATGATAAGGAACGTATTTACTATCCCGTCGGACCCGATATGGCTTATATTAAAGATACTTATCACAACGACGTTCGAAGCGAAGGAATGTCCTACGGTATGATGATATCAGTTCAGCTAAATAAAAAAGAAGAATTCGACCGGCTATGGAAATGGACAAAAACATATATGCAGCACAAAGAAGGAAAAAGAGAAGGTTATTTTTCCTGGCAACTAAAAACAGACGGAACTGTCATTAGCCCTAATTCAGCCCCGGACGGAGAAGAATGGATTGTTATGGCACTATTCTTCGCCTCAGGACGGTGGGGAAACGGCAGAGGTATTTATAACTATAAATCCGAGGCACAATTTATTTTAGATTCCATGTTAAACAAAGCAGAAACATCGGATAACGATACCACAATATCAAATATATTCAACAAAAAAGAAAAACAAATCGTTTTTGTACCCTTAGGCAGCTCAGATGACTTCACTGACCCCTGTTATCATACACCGCACTTTTACGAACTCTGGGCTCGCTGGTCCGATAAAAATAATCAGTTCTGGTATGATGCCGCACAAATGAGCCGAAAATTTTTGAAAAAAGCCGCTCATCCAAAAACAGGTTTAACCCCCGATTATGCTCACTTTAATGGTAAGCCTTTTGATCCCTTCGGCGGAGGAACCGATAATTTTTTATATGACGCGTGGAGAGTAGCAATGAACGTCGCTATAGATTATCAATGGTTCGCGGCCGACAGCTGGGCAATAACTCAAAGCAACAGACTGCTCGATTTCTTCACAGGTAAGGGAATCAAAACTTACGGCAGTATGTTTACCTTGGACGGCAAAACTTTATCATCTAACCATAATCCCGGTTTAATTGCCATGAATGCAGTCGCCTGCCTTGCCTCGACAAACGAAAACAGAGTTGATTTCCTGGAAGAATTATGGAATACAAAAATACCAATCGGAGAAGGACGCTATTATGATGGACTGCTTTATATGCTGGGTTTGCTCGCCGTAAGCGGCAATCTCAGAATTTATGACCCAACAGGAAGTACCCCGCCCGTTCATTTGAAAAGCTAATACAATTTATTCAAGATCTTTGCCAAAATAAACTATTGACATATAGATAGAAATCTTCCATAATACGGATATTAAAATAGGAGGCTTTTATGAAAAAACTAATTATAATAATCTTTCTGATATGCTGCCACGTTTACTCTTCAGAAGATATGACAATATCCTTTAGAAATCATAAATTCGATCCTCTTCTCAGCACTCCTAAACTTAGAAGTTCACTGCAAACAACTGAAATCGGAGGAGAAAACTATTATATCTTACAATTCACTGGACCTATTTATACAAAGTGGAAAAAGCAAATTTCTAAAGCAGGAGGTATATTCCATTCTTATGTTCCCCATTTCGCATATATAGTTCAAATGACGCCTGAAGAAAGAATCGAAATAGAAAAATTACCTTTCGTGAGATGGACCGGACTTTTTCACCCCGAATATAAAATGCTTCCCAGTGTTTATAAGAAAAGGAATAAAGAAACAGAAAAGAAACTCTCAATGGTAACGGCTGAATTCAAAGACAGTAATTTAGAAGTTTTAGAGGAAAGAGAATGTCCATGCGCTAAAGACGCACTCTGGATCGAGAATGACCCTCTTCTTCAACTTTCAGTAACACTCTTTTCCGGTACCTCGCTTAAAAACATCGTCCACGAATTGGAAAATTTGGGCGCGGACATACAACAAATACAGAATGATTGCTCCTCAATAATAGTTAGAATTCCCTCTGACTCCCTTAATGCGCTGGCAAGAATACAGGAAATTCAGTCCATTGCAAGATACTCGAAAAGAACTTTATCCTCTTCCGTGTGGAGATATTCCGTACAGGTGCCCATGAACAGCTTCACCATTCAACAGGATCAGGATATAGGACAACCTATGGACACAGTAACAAGTGGA
>CAYRCN010000277.1:0-2152 GCA_964422805.1 uncultured bacterium
AGAGCTTTCGCTGCCTGGAACTGTGTAAACTGGTTTAGATCTCCAACCACACCCATACCGGAACGCTCGTCTATCATTTTCTGAACTTCCGGAGGTGGAGTTATCGACCTAATGTAGAAATCCCTCAAGTCGAGTCCATACTTATCGAAATCCTCATAAATTCTTGATTTGGCACCTGCTGAGAGTTCGTCATAATCCTTTGCAAGATCAAAAATAGTGGAGTAATTCTCGCCTAAGAAGTCGGTTAATCTTGAAATTACAACGTTCTTAAAGAAATTCTCTACTTCATCTCTGTCCTTTATATTCTCAGTACCTACAATCTTGTTTATAAAAAGACGCGGGGCGGAAACCTTATATGAATATATACCGTTCGCTCTTATTCTTATCATTTTGAGTTCTTTGTCTCTAAACGGAATAGGTTCCTGGGTTCCCCATTTTGCATTTGTAAAGACTTTATTGTTTACAAAGTATACTTCAGTGCGAAAAGGACTTTTACCTTCGAAAGCGACACCTATCAATTTCTTTAAAAGAGGAAGGTTTGCCGTAGTCAGAGTGTGTCTTCCCGGACCAAAAGTATCAAGAGCTCTTCCGTCACGGAAGAAAACAGCTGATTGATTTTCTCGGACGATTAGTTGGCTGCCAATAGAAGTTTCCGCAGAACCTTGTTCGGGTACTCGGTGTACGATTTGGTTGCCTTCGTCATCTAAAAATTCGATAACTTCGAGAAATAATCCCATTTTAATCCCCCTCTAAGATTTTTAAACGTTTTGTAAGTAAATTAAATCCCGCCTCTATATTTTCGGAAATTTCCGCAAGCTCGGTATCTACAGTAGAATTATCCGTAAAATTCTTGACCCACTCCATTAAACTTAAATCAGCCTCATAAATAGAGCGAAGAGTATCTAAAGAGACTTCTTTCTGGTCGAAAAACCCGCTATAACCGTAATTCGCATATAAGATTGAATCGCTTAATTTTTCCAATTTTTTATCAATCCTTGCTATTTCATCGAGAGGACTGAGATTGCCGGATTTTGTAACCAATCGACCTTTCTCGTTTAGAATATCTTTAATGGTTTTAAGTTTTTTCGCAATTTTTTCCCGGAGTAGCTGGTCGTTTTCTCTTCGTTCTTCTTTCTTGTAATAACCCTTGAATCCCGGAATGCTTTTAGCTATCTTATCTATCCATTTTTTGAAAGCCTTTTCCTCGCTCATAACGACCTCACTCTTAAATTAAATTTTAAATTTCTCCGACAACTGGTATATACCTAGAGGAGCTTTCCAGTAGTTACCGGAGAGGGATTGAACAATGCCTATAATCGATATGACAGCTATAGCTAAGAACGCTAAAGAGTCAAGTACTCTTATAAAAGGGCTTAGAATTGAAACAACGATCCAGAGACCCAACAATACTATGCCCTGCTTGGCGTGGTGTTTGCAGAAAGTGTTTTCGGGTTTCACCAGTAATGGTATTAAAAGCAATAAACCCAGATAAGACAACCATGCTATGCTTTTCCCATCATCTATATCCTTTTTGCTTGCTTTTATTTTAGTTTTTTTATCTTCATCACTCATTTTTTCCTCCCTTTTTTATAGTTATAATCAACTTTTACTATTTTATTCAAACCCAAACCAATAAGAAGATCTATTTCTCGTCTTCCGAGAATAAAGGCAATATAGTTTCCACCCGGGAAGGGTCATTAAGCAAGTTTTTAATATTTCTTATATTATCTCCTACATGAGTCAGCCTGAACTTGAAAAGAAATATAATATTTATGAGAATAAAACCGTAAAGAAGAATTTGTTTTAAATTCATAGGAAATGCCATACGCGGTTTTTTAACAAAAGTTTTTTTACGCGGCTTAGTTTTTCCTGTACCTTTCTCTTTTTCTATAAGCCCTATTTCGATAAGCTTATAAACTGAATTGTAAGTCCTGAATTTTCCGATTCCCGATATTCCTACCAATTCATGTAAGGTGATCTCCTCTGTAATTTTTTCTAATATAATTTTTTCATCTTCTCCTATTTCCACATTAATTTCTGGCTTTTCAAGCTTCCTCAGGGTTATGTTTTCATCAGGTAAAGCTTTTTCTATCAAGGGCCATTCGTCTATTCTTCGTATACCCTCCATAACAAGAGTATTAGGTTCTATCTC
>CAYRCN010000278.1:0-2149 GCA_964422805.1 uncultured bacterium
CATTTTTTCTGCTGAAACCGGTTTGCTTAAAACGGTTCCCGTTAAGAAAAGAATTATAAACGAAAGTGCCGAAATCATCAAATATCTCGGTTTGAATAGGTTTTTAAGTTTATTTATGAAATTACCAATGAAAGAAACTTCCTTTTTTGCCGGTAATTTTATTAAAAAATGGATATCAGCTAAATCCCTTTCCTGATATTTCACGGGCATTGAAAAATAGAATCTATCTTCCTTTTTTCTATTTTTTTCTTGTTCTATCCATCCCTCTTGCATTTTTTTGCCGATATTAGAATTATCCGTATCCCATACGACAGTTTTATCCATCGCAAGAATTGTCAAATTAAGTATATCTGCTTTCTTTGTAACTTTATCAATGTAACTTTTTATTCCCGATTTGTTTTTATCATCAACATAACCTCTCATTGTATTTGAACTTGCAAGAACGTGACCATAATATTGCCATCCTATGTTGGAAAATTCTTTGGGGTTAGGTTTATTCTGAATTACAAGATACAAATATCCGGCTGCTCTCCCGTTATTCGAAGTAATGTCGATTTTGACTATCGAAACAGAATCTTTTATCAAAAAACCTTTGCTGTTTGCTTTTTCTTGCCATCCCGTATATTTTGTTCCGGGTTTTTCTGTGCCGTTTGTCCAGAATATCGACTGGTTTTCTTCTGTTATGATTATTTCAGGTTTGTTAGATAAACGTATTGGTTCCATTGTCTTCCACATAAACATAGATATAAACAATTCGTCTTTACTAACTAAGGCTTCGCTTATGTTTTCTTTTAAAATATTGCCGAAAGAAATCCAACCATTGATCCCATCTTCATATTTTAATGAACTGAATTCCTGTGAATTAGATTCTTTTTCGGGTGTGGTTACATAAATAGTACCAAGAGAAATAATAAAACCAAACAACCCAAAAATTAAAGCATTCTTGAACATCACTCCTCCTTAACTAATTAGGGGTAACACGATATAGATAATAAGCTACGGCTCCAACAACCCCTAAAAATTTTGCAAAATCATACACCCTCGAATAAAAAGATTGATTTACATATACCAAATCACCCGATTCAAGAATAGGAGGATACTTATTTCTCGCGCTTAGGTAATCGTCAACGTTAAAAAAAGAGACTTCTTTTTCTTTAATTGCCCTTACTAATTTTACACAAGAAAGATCAGATCGGGAAGTTGGTCCTCCTGCGAAAGATATAGCTTCTACAATATTGGTGGATGGAGTAACATAGTAAATACCCGGATTTTTAACCTCTCCCCAAACTTGGATTCGTATAGAACCCCCCTCTGAAAAAAATTGTGTTTGGGGTAAACCCAAAATTAAAAATCCTATCAAGAATATCATTATTTATTTATATTAAACCGTTTTCTTTTATTGTCAAGTATTCTTTTTATTTCTCGTTTTTCAAACAAATTAATTCGATCTCGCTAATCTTTATAAGAATAAATTTCTCTTCCCTTACTGCTCCATTTCTGAATTTAACGACCGCATCCGTCATAGGAAGAAACCCTGATTGTTTTGAAAGAGCTTGGAGTGTATCTGTTAATCTGGCATTAACGTGAATATGAATATCACCCGATATCTTATAGCGACTCGTAAACAGATCTACATTCTTTTTCTCTTTCTCGATTTTCATTGCCATTACCTTTCCTCCGTTAGTAAATAATTCAATTCTTGCATAAAAGTATTCATAATATCCTTTTCTTTTACGGATGTTACCTTTTTTCCTCTTTTAAATATAACAGCCGAATTTTTCCCTCCCGCAATTCCTATATCCGCTTCTTTTGCTTCTCCGGGTCCATTTACAGAACACCCCATTACCGCAATAGTTATTGGCGAATCAATATTTTTGGTTTCTTTTTCTACTTTCTTTAGTAAATTTTCAAGATCAAATTGTAACCTCCCACAGGTCGGACAAGAAATTATTCTTGGCCCAATTTTTCTTATGCCAAGCGAGGAAAGGATATTACGAGCTACTTGAACCTCATTCGAGGGATCTCCGGTGAGAGAAACCCGAATAGTATCCCCTATTCCATCTTCTAATAAGATTCCAATGCCGACAGCAGAGTATACTTCTCCCCTACCTCCCGGTGGTCCAGCTTCTGTAACCCCAATATGAAGGGG
>CAYRCN010000279.1:0-2148 GCA_964422805.1 uncultured bacterium
CCAATTTTACCCCTTCGGGCAACAATATTTTTGTATTCTGCTTGTCCCTTGCCTGATCAAAATAATTATCGAAATGGATTGTGTGATTGGGAACTGCAAGCTGAATCTCTTCTCCGTTTTTAACAGTTACTTCTCTTATATATTTTATATCTTCTTCGTCATCAGTGCATACGAAAACTTTAGCAGGATTACAAAGTTCGATATATTTCGCAATAAATTCATGTAACTCCGGATTATCTATCCTCTTAAGTTTTTCATATTGTTCGTTTTCCAGTCTTTCTTTTAAAATATTTGAAGACAATATTCACCTCCTATTTTATTTTTTGGGAGGTTGAAAAATTGATGAATATTAATGAATATAAATCAGGTTTTAATGAATATTTTCTCATCTTATTTTTTACCCTTGGGGATGATAATGGATTTTATTAATCTGTCAAGGGGAGAATATGAGTCTTGAGCCATGGGTCTTGAGTCCTGAGTCAATAAAAAAACTAAACTTAAATAAATCCTTTTAAAATGTAATTTAAATATTAAAAATAAAAAAGCAAAATGGCATATAAAAATGCAAAATTTGTTTCCTTCCAAACCAAAGATAAAAAAAGAGATTCTTGTCACTAGTTGAACCTTCATCCGTTTTTTATAAATTTTTGAACTTTGATTTGTAATTTTACATCTTGATATTTGATTTTTCAATTTCAATGGCTTTGCGATGCTGTGTTATTTTTAATAAGATTTTCTGTTTAAATTTGACTTTGAGCGTTTGACTTCGCCCCGGTTCCCCCTTGCAGATGAAGTGTTTTTTAGTATATTCAAGTTAACGGGGCGTAGCGCAGGTTGGTAAGCGCGCCAGCTTGGGGTGCTGGAGGTCGGTGGTTCGAATCCACTCGCCCCGACATTAATTGTTTTATGAGGGGTTTGTTTGCTCTTTTAAATGAATATTCTATTTTTATTTTTTAAGATTTTGGGAAGCTTTTTGCCAAAAGGTTTAGGAGACCTTATCGCTAGAGGTTGTGCTCGGCTCTCTTATACATTATTCTACAAAAGAGGTCTTCGTAACCATTTCTCGAATCTGAAAAATATTTTTAAAGACAGGGACGAAAAAGAACTTTTTGAAATGTCAAAAAGAGCAGGTATGAATCTTGCGGTCTGTCTTTATGAGCAGCTTTTAATGGGAAGCCTAATGAATAACAGAAACTATCATAAGTTCGTTACCGGAGAAAACTTTCATAATCTTTACGATGCATATAATGAAGGCAAGGGCGTTATATTGCTAACGGGTCATTTAGGTAATTACGAATGGGGTGCTTCATATATAGGTTATCTGGGATTTAAAATCTCGGTTATTTCGGTAGAATATAGGACGAGCCGTATAAGAGATATTTATGAAGATAACAGGAGAAGAGCCGGGATAGGGGTTTTTTATGTCAGGAGAAGTTTTTCCGGACCGGTTAGATTTTTAAAGCATGGCGGGCTTCTTGCGATTGCCGGAGACAGGAATTTTGAAGGAGCTGTTTCGACCGTTAAGATGTTTGGAAAAGATGTAGAAATACCAAAAGGTGGTTTTTTTCTGGCTTCGAAGTTAGGGGTACCTTTGGTCGTGGGTTTCGGTCCGAGAGAAAAAGACGGACGTTATCATGTCTATTTGGAAAAACCATTCAAGGTCAAAGAGGGAGAGATTGATGAGGCAATAAAAAGATATGTAGAACTACTGGAGAAATATATTAAAAAATATCCTGACCAATGGCTTTTGTTTGACAAATTATGAAAGACAAGATTTTAATAATTATACCGGCATTCAACGAAGAGAAGAGTTTGGGGGAATTACTTAAAAGTATATCCTCGATTGTACCTCTTAAAGATGTTCTGGTGGTGGATGATGGCTCACAGGATAAAACCCCAATTATCGCAAAGAGAGCCGGAAGCAGAGTACTGAGTCAAAAAACCAATCAGGGTAAAGGTTTAGCACTTAGAGCAGGCTTTGATTTTGCTATTAAAAGCGGTTACGATGCAGTTATAACAATGGATGCAGATGGGCAACACGACCCATGTGAAATACCAAAGTTTCTCGCTTACTACGAAAAATATAAAACTGCTTTAATTATAGGAACAAGAAAGCATGATTTATCGGAGATGCCTTTCCCACGTTTT
>CAYRCN010000280.1:0-2111 GCA_964422805.1 uncultured bacterium
AAATTCAAAAATTAATTCAAAAAAAAGTAACAACAAATTATACAAATAGCACTAATAAAATTTATTGTTTTTACTATTTAAGTAAGATCCTTCGGATCTTACTTATTCTTAAGCCAGTTTATTATAACTAATAATATTAGAGCTCCACCGAAAGCCGTTAATAATGAAGAAATAAGGTCTCCATATTTAATACCTAACTTTAATGAAATATTTAATATATCTAATATAAATCCACCTATTAAAGACCCTATACATCCAACAATAATGTTGCCTAAAAGACCATACCCTTTTTTCCCTTTCATTATTTTGCAGGCAAGCCAACCGGCAACTGCTCCAATAATTAGAAACCATATAATATTCATAATATATTTCTCCTTCTAAATTACTAATTAAAGTTCACCAGTAATGATGCACTGATTCTCGAATGTATTCATCATAAATTTTTTTAACTTTCTCCATCATTGTATCAGATAGGGGAGGGAAATCCGAAGCGGAAAAATTCTCTTCAGCCTGAGACGGACGCTTTGCACCCGGAATGGTACATGTAACCGCGTCGAACATCAAAATCCAGCGTAGAGCAAATTGTACCAGACTCATTCCATCCGGGCATATTGCTTTTAGCTCTTCAACCGCTTTTAATCCTGTATTATAATCGACTCCGGAGAAAGTTTCACCCCGGTCGAATGCTTCACCTTTACGGTTGAAATTTCTGTGGTCATCAGAAGCAAAAGTTGTATTCGGTTTAAACTTTCCGGTTAGCATACCCGAAGCAAGAGGAACTCTCGCGAGTATACCAACCTTACGTTTTTTTGCCTGTTCGAAAAAAAGTTCCGAAGGTCTGTGACGAAACATATTAAAGATTATTTGTACGGATTGTACATTAGGATATTCTATCGCTTTTAATGCTTCTTCGACTTTTTCTACGCTTACTCCATAGTAACGAATTTTACCTTCCCGAACAAAATCATCCATAATACCGAAAACTTCAGGCATATAATATACTTCGGTTGGAGGACAGTGCAGTTGAAGTAAGTCGATGGTTTCTACATTAAGATTCTTTAAGCTACGCCCAATGAAAGCTTCTAAGTTTTCACGATTATAACCCTCTGCAGTATGAGGATTTAATCTCCTGCCGGCTTTGGTAGTAATATATATATCACTATGTTCCTGCTTCAGCTGTGAAAGCAGACGCTCGCTGCGACCGTCACCGTAAACATCGGCAGTATCGAAAAAATTCACACCGAGTTCTACTGCTTTATGTAATGCTGCTATCGATTCGTTATCTTTTACGGGTCCCCAGGTACCACCAATCGCCCATGAACCAAAACTCACCTCGGAGACTTTAAAACCCGTTTGCCCTAATTCCCTATATTTCACCATTTACCTCCTAATATCATTTCCTTTTTCCCTAAAGCCATTTTCCAAATGTGCACCGACAGTAAAATACAGAATATCAACCTCACCCTCAAAACCAGAGTATAATCCGCTTAATATTATCACAATTCTTTTTTCAAAAGGACTCCTCAAAAAACCTTCAATAAGTAAATCATTCTTCTTGTAATCCAGATAAAAACCTTGAAGAGAATCTAAGTTGGATATCTCTTTCTGTCCTTTGAGTTTAGAATTCAATATCAATTTTGCATCTTTTACAAAAACACTGTATTCGTCGTCATCGACGATGGCTGGAAAACGAATTAGTTTTTTTTCTTCAAAATCCTTAATTTTTAAATCAAAAAGCAGTTTAGAAGCTTGAGTCGTGTCTGTTTTATCATCAAGTTGTTGAATCGCGACCTGTTCATCGGAAACAAGATTGGAAACAACCAGAGAAGGAGAAGCTAAGGAATTTTCAACTATATATGCAAACAGACCATTTTTTGAAAAACCTACTGGGAAAAACTTGTTGCCGTTAAATCCGAATCCAAAAGACTTGTCTTTTGATGCCTCATAAGTCAAGGAAGAGATAGGTTGCAGATATGGAAAAGAAGAATGGATTTTGGTTTCAGCGTAGAGTGCGTTGAACAAGTTCATCATTAAGAACAATACAATTATTTTTAAAAAACCAATTTTTGTCAATCTTTTTTAAACCACTCAATTGCTTTATCGATTTTTGT
>CAYRCN010000281.1:0-2106 GCA_964422805.1 uncultured bacterium
TTTATATAAGTAAATTCTTATATTCTTATATACGTAATCATAATAATAGTTTTTTTAAAAAAGTCAAGGGGGAGATGCCTCGCATCATTTAATAATTTTGAATTATGAATTTTGAATTGGAAAAACGAATAAAAAACTTTGTGGCTTTGTGTGATAATTAGGTATTAGTTGCAACAGAAAAATCTTTGTGCTCTTTGTGATCTTTGTGGTTCAATTATTTAAAACCATTCGTGATATTCGTGTTATTTGTTGTTCCTGGAAATTTTGGTGGGGGTTACCAGTGACTGATGGCTCAAGACTCCGGACTCGTTGCTGCGCACCGCCCTTGACTTATTAAATATATTTCTTTAGAATTACGTTTTAAAGCAGGAGTTAAATTTTAATGGAGAAAGAATCGGAAAAATATAATGCTAATGAGCCAACAGGGGTTAAGAATATCTTTCGTTCGCTTCGATATAGGAATTATCGCTTATTTTTCGGCGGACAAAGCCTCTCGCTTGTTGGAACGTGGATACAACGAATCGCTGTTCCCTGGCTGGTTTACAGTATAACCGGTTCCGCATTTTTGCTGGGTGTGTTTGGTTTTGCCGGTCAAATTCCCACTTTTTTATTAGCTCCTTTTGCCGGAGTTCTAACTGACCGATATAACCGCTATTACATTCTGATTGCCACTCAAATTCTGGCGATGATACAAGCTTTAGCCCTGGCGGTGCTCTTTTTTACCGGTACTATCCAAGTTTGGCACCTCATGCTTGCAAGTATATTCCTTGGCTGCGTTAATGCTTTTGATATGCCTGCGCGTCAGTCATTTGTCATAGATATGATAGAGAAAAGAGAAGATTTAGGAAACGCGATTGCGTTAAATTCCTCGATGGTTAACGGCGCTAGATTGCTGGGGCCTTCCATCGGAGGCATACTAATTGCTGCCGTGGGCGAAGGAATCTGTTTTCTCGTTAACGGCTTAAGCTATCTCTTTGTTATTGTATCTCTATTGATGATGAGAGTTACTTCAGGAAAAGTAAAAAGCAGAAAAGGACGAGTTTTACAAGGATTAAAGGAAGGATTTTCTTATACCTTTGGTTTTGCACCTATAAGGTCTATTATACTGTTACTTGGTTTGGTCAGTTTAATGGGGATGCCCTATGCGCTGCTTATGCCTGTTTTCGCCAAAGAGATACTTCATGGCGGCTCTCATACCTTCGGATTTCTTATGGGAGCTTCGGGTACGGGTGCTTTGATAGGCGCTCTTTATCTTGCGTCCAGAAAAAGTGTTTTGGGGCTGGGTAGAATCATTTATTTGTCTGCGGCCATCTTTGGCTCCGGACTTGTTGTATTTTCTTTATCCCGTTTCTTTTTACTCTCTTTGATATTTATGTTTATAGCTGGCCTGGGGATGATGCTGCAGATGGCTTCAAGCAACACAATTTTACAAACCGTTGTCGACGACGATAAACGCGGTCGTGTTATGAGTTTTTATTTAATGGCATTTATGGGTACGGCACCCTTCGGCAGCCTATTAGCGGGCGGATTGGCAAGTAGATTAGGCGCGCCAAATACTTTAATGATAGGAGGCATATTCTGTATTTTAGGTGCGATTGTTTTTGCAAGAAAACTTCCTGAATTAAGGAAGAAAGTTCGTCCTATATATGTCAGGCTGGGTATTATTTCGGAAGTGGCATCAGGGATTCGGACAGCAACAGAATTAACCGTTCCGCCAGAAGAGTAAAAAGGGTTGCTCCAAGAAGTCAAGGGTCGGTGCATAGCGCCTGGTCATCAGTCACTAGTCTCTGGTCATTAGTCAACAAAAAAACTCCGTGTTCTCTGTGGCTTTGTGTGAGAACAGAGTTTCGGGTTTAAGGTTTCGAGTTAAAGAAACAGGTGTTAGGTCTTAGGAAAAATAAAATAAAAACTGCGAGTCATCAGTCGAAAATTACCCCTTGACAAAATTCATTTTGCATTTTAAATTAAGTCTACTATTGAAGGTTCTAATACAAATTTTGAAAAAGATATAATAATAAATTCATCCCCAGAGGTGATATATCCTCTGGCCTCCTCGGGGTCACGATCCCGAGGTTTTCTTTTTTATGAGCAAAGAACATAGGCTTG
>CAYRCN010000282.1:0-2106 GCA_964422805.1 uncultured bacterium
GTACAGAATCCGAAACATGCTGCAAGGGAATATCAAGATAATTTATTACATTAGGGAATTTTTGCATTGCTTTTAATAAATCTTCGGAAACAGACAACGGATGAAAATAAAGGAATCTTATCCAGCCGGGAAACATAGGAGCAATCTCCTTAATAACATCGGAAAGACTATGAGCATCGGATAAATCTTGGCCCCAGGAAGTTGTATTCTGTCCGATAAAAATAATCTCTTTAACACTCTCGGGTAAATTAGAAATTTCTGCTTTTATGTCTTTGAGCTCCTTTGAATGTGATTTTCCTTTCAGGTGCGGAATTATACAGAAAGAGCATCTAAAATCACAACCTTCCTGAATCTTAATATATCTGTAATGTGGAGGTGTAACATGCGGCTTACGATATAGGTTCTTACCTAAAAATCCACAATTAGAATCGACTTCAGATTTGCCGGCAACAATTATTTTGGGAATATTTTCAATTGAACCTGTACCAACCAGCAAATCTACTTCATGCATTGTTTTAAGTAAATCCTGACCGTATCTCTGCGCGAGACACCCAACAACAAGTAGGACTGCTCTTTTGTTTTTATTTCTCAAAGAAAGAATCGAATCTATAGATTCCGAAACCGCATCACTAATAAAAGCACACCCGTTAACTATTATAATATCTGCTTTTTCCGGAAAACGTATAAATTTAAAGCCTGAAGCTGTTAATATGTTTATAATAGCTTCGCTGTCAGTTTCGTTTCTTGGGCAACCAAGCGTTTCTAAATAAAAAGTTTTCCCCAATATCCTTCACTTTTTCTTGGAAAAAACATCTTTGGGAACTTTGGCTTTTTCAATTATACCTAAAGCGGCCTGTACCTGTTCATCATCCCCAAGAGACGCTTCATACATTCCCTTAAGACCCTTTTTATTATAAGCGAGCCTGATTTTAAGACCTCTTTTTATTTCATCCAGAGAAGCATTCCAATCCTTCTCTGAAAACCCTACCGTTTTTTCCGAACCGTTCTTCACGTATTCCTTAATTTTACTTATAAACTCTTCTCTCATTTCCGGCGTCAAAGGCTCAGATTCAGGATAATCTTCAAAAGATTCAATGACTTCCATTATATCTATCTTTGTAGAATCTTCTTCCAAGGATTTTCTGACTTTATTCTTAAAAGCCATCAACATATCGGGCGTTACAGTTTCAACATTCTGATGTTCAACAAGATAATCAACTATAAAGTCGAAACCGTAAATATATATTCTCTCATAAAAAGGTGAAGTCTTGACCTTAAGTGTTGAATCCGGAATTATTCCTCCTCCCCCTTTAACTTCTCTATGCAGGGGACCTCTTGTATGAAAAACTTCGGTAGTATCCTTTACTAATTCTCTATCGATACATCTACCTGAAGGAGTATGATACCTTGCTATGGTCAATTTAATGGCTCTGTTGCCCGGCAACGGATATACTCTCTGAACGGAACCTTTACCAAAGGTTCGAGAACCGATTAAAAATCCGCGATCCCAGTCCTGAACAGCCCCAGCAACAATTTCAGAACCGCTGGCAGAACCCGCATTGACTAAAACAACAAGAGGATCCATAGAATAAGATCCATTATCAGAGCTATAAGAATCTTGCGCACTTTTCGATCTTCCCTCAGTGTAGACAATTTCTTTTCCTTTCTCTATAAAAAACGATGCAACTTCTACTGCTCCGTCAAGAATACCTCCGGAATTACCCCTCAAATCCAGGATAAATTTGTCGGCTCCCTCAGCAAGAAGTGAATCCAGAGCCGTCTTAACCTCTTCAGTAGTACTCCTGCTAAAGGAATTAAGTGCTATATAACCTACATTTCCTTTTACCATACCGGCATATGGGACCGATTTAATTTTGATTATTGCTCTTGTTATTGTAAAATCAATTTCACTATCTAAGCCTTTTCTCGAGATGGTTATAGTTACATCTGTTCCGGGTTTTCCTCTCATCATCGAAACTGCTTTATCCAATTTCATATCTTTAGTAGAGGTTCCCTCTATTTTAACAATTTTATCACCCTGCATCAAACCTGCATCGTAAGCAGGAGTGCCCTCGATCGGCGAAATTATCGTTATATAATCTCCTC
>CAYRCN010000283.1:0-2103 GCA_964422805.1 uncultured bacterium
TGTGGTCATTCCTCGCCGCCCATGCTTCTTCGCCTTCCGCTTTTACAGAAGGCAGGAACCAGGTAAAATTGAATACGATTAGAAATATCATAAGCGCTTTAATCGATTTTATTTTGTTCTCTAAACGATTTGCTAAGTAACTCAACCCCAATCCGGCAAAAATAGAAAGTGCCGGGTATGATAGTATTGAGTAACGTACATCCTGTCCGAATCTATAGCTTCCCGCGTAGAAGAAGAGAAAGATACCCCAGAAAGTCAGAAACCATACCAGCAGTACTATTTTATTTTTAAGGTGGTTTTTGTAGAAAAACAACCCAATGAATGCCAATATAGAAAATAGCAGAGGGAAATGTCTGTTGTTGAAATAAAATGAGAGATTTGTGGCAAGATTATAAGGGAAATAAACGAGAGAAAATCTTGCTCCTTCTGCCCCCCAGCTCTGTCCTCTTACAGAGTATAAATGTAGCGAAATAGCCGTCGATAGGAAAAGGAAAAGAATTCCGAACAGATAAAGTTCTTTTCTTTTAAATACACCCGGTTCCTTGATTAAATATATTAAAACGACTACGGCAACCACTAAAAAACTTTCAGTTCTAAAACTCAAAGAAAAGGCCAGACAGGTGATGAAAAGTAGAAGATTGACGCGTCTTTTATACCTCAGATATATAAGAGAAGCAAGAATTGCCAGTCCGGTGAAAAAGACCGTCGATGGCTCCACAGCACAGGTGTTGAACCATTGAAGATTAACTGGAATAAGTATATATGATAAACAAGCTATGAAACTCGCAAATATATCTTTAAAAAGCAAAAAAGAAATTAGAAATACAGTGATTACCATTAATCCGAAAAGAATGTTGTTTAAAACAAATGTAAATAACTCATTTGTGCCGAATGTTCTGAATATAACACTTATTAAATAAGGATAACCCGGAGGTTGTTTGTTATATTCTTCCTCTACGATTGTTAATTCGTTGTTTTCAAAGTAACCTTCGTTACACATAACGGCTTTTTTATGATGAGCTATATTTTGGGCTATACCATTATAGATGTCCTCATCATAAAATATTCTCTGAGTTCTGGGAGCTATAAACACCGTTGCGGATATACCTAGCAGAGAAATAAACAGCAGCAGGAGCAAATGTTTATTTTTTATTTCCGAAAAGATTTTTTTGATGTATTTGAAACTGAATATAAATGCGATTATCAGGAGAAAAAAGTTTAATTCGAGAAGATAAACATAATACCCGGATAAAAATGACTGGAGTCTACTCGCTAACATCTTTTATTAGAAATACAGATATTTAATAAAGCTATAAACATATCTGAAAAATACCTTGCCTACTTCGATGTGTGATTCCCCGTATTTTCTTCTGTATTCGTGCGCCGGGACTTCAGCTATTTTATAGCCTTTATTCAGTGTTTTTATAATCATTTCCTGCTCTATAGTAGTTATATTTTCTTGAAGATTTAAATTCTTTAATACTGCACCCCTGATAGCCCTGAAACCGTTCTGACTATCGCTCAATCTTACTTTAAATTTATTATTGATGCAAAAAGTTATAAAGGAACTTCCCGTAAGCCTCAAAAATTCATCAAAACCCCCGTGAAGTTCACTGGAGCCGCCGAACAATCTGGAACCTGTGACGTGGTCGGCTTCTCCTTTTTGGATTGGTTTGGTGAGTTTTGGAATATCATTTGGATCATGAGAACAATCTGCATCGATAAAAACTACTATATCATCGTTCGACACATAATCGGCGGAGGTCCTTATCGCGGCACCTTTACCCTTACCCTTCTGCAGGATGACTTTGGCACCCGATTTTTCTGCGACTTCTCTTGTTTTATCTTTTGAATATCCATCGATAACTATAACTTTATCTGTGTATTTCTTGCAGCCTTTTATTATTTCTCCGATAGATTTTTCTTCATCTTTTGCAGGTATTACCACACACAAATTTTTAATCAATGTCATTGTATTTGCTCCTTTATAAATAAATTGCTTAAAATATTCTGATAAGCTTCACAGGGGGTCCAGCAGTGAGGACACTTCCCATTCCTGATTTTTTTGTTCAAAAGTACGGAATTCTCACTTGTCAGTATTTT
>CAYRCN010000284.1:0-2093 GCA_964422805.1 uncultured bacterium
GTAGAACCTCTGGATAGGGGTGCGGGAGTGGAATTTGAAGATCAAATCAAAGGAGGAAGTATTCCAGGTAAGTATGTGCCTTCGGTTGAAACAGGCGTGAGGGAAGCTTTATCTTCTGGAACACTTGCGGGCTATCCGGTTATTGATTGTAAGGTTATCGTATACGACGGATCCTATCATCCTGTCGATTCCTCTGATAACGCTTTCAGAAGAGCTGGTTCAATGGCTGTTAAAGATGCGCTTTTAAAGGCTTCGCCTTTTCTCTTAGAGCCAATTCTCAAGATTCAAGTTGTTATAACGGATGAATATACCGGTGATGTTATGGGAGATCTTAACTCGAAAAGGGGTAAGATTTTGGGTATAGATGCAAAAGGAAAGTTTCAGGTAATAAATGCTTATGTCCCAGAGAAAGAAATGTTTAAATATTCGTCCAGACTGCGTTCTTTGACTCAAGGCACAGGTACTTATTCTGCCGAGTTTGCATTTTATGAAAGAATGCCTGAAGAAATTTCCAAAGAAATTATGGAGCAAAGCAAAAGCAAAAAAGAGGAATAATGTTTCTGCTTCTTTTAGCTCTTTTTGAGGGAGAATTTTTTCTTGTAGGCGTTGATGCAGGAAGCTGGGGAAGAGGGTCTACAGGTATAGCTTATCCTACTACTGGGTTTAAGAATCCCGCCTCTTCTTTGGTTCTTGAGCCTTGTGTATATTTTACCGGTTCGAGAATGTTCGGTAATCTTGCTAATGTCTTAAGCGGCGGTTTAAATTTAAGGCAGAGCGATTATGGGTTTGGGGTGCACTTTGTTTTTCACTCAGTTGGTGATATATATGACACGAGAGGCACCTGGGACGATATAGATGGTGATGGATATCCCGATCCCGGAGAGGAATTATACGATGATTTGAATGGCGTTTTTTCAGCTCGCGAAGGAGCCATCTTTTCTACGTACTCAAAATGGGTAGGTAACATTTCTGTAGGATTTGGTCTCAAGTTTATCTACAGAGAAATTTACGATGCCGTTGCAGTTGGAGCTGGCGCGGATTTAGGCATTATTTATCAGCTGGAAGAAATCTCGATAGGAGTTGCAATAAAAGATATTACTACTTCTCCCGTATTTTGGGAAGGAGGTACGGACCATATTGCCCCTTCATATCAAATAGGTTTTGGGTTTAACAAAAGATTAGGGAAAGTACCTGTTCTGATGGAAGTTAATCTCATTCAAGACGAATATGGGTTTAACAACCATTTGGGTGTCGAAATCGGTATGAATGAATGGCTTAAGGCTCGTGCTGGTTTTTTTAACAATCAGGTAACTACAGGTTTTGGAATTGAAAAACGCCCTTTTTTAGTTGATTACGCTTTGAACATTCATCCTGATTTATTAATGTCACATAGAGTTTCTTTGTTGTATAAACTATAAAAGTAGCTCTTAGCTTTTTGCCTTTAACTGTTAGCAAAAAATGCAGCTTTTATATGATAAAAGTCGAAAAATTTTCATGGCGAGTTGGGTTTAATGCGAAAAGCAAATAGCGAACAGCCAATAGCCTGGTCGTGTTATGGGGTGGGCTTATCTAATTTTCCCTTTTTTCATTAGTTTTAAGCATATTTTTACTAATTTTGGGTCAAACTGAGTTCCGGAATTTTTTCTTAACTCTTCAACGATTTCTTTGCGAGAAAGGCCTTTTCTATAAGGTCTTTTTGACATCATTGCGCTAAGAGAATCAGCAATAGCTAATATTCTCGCTGATTCCGGTATTTTTCCCCCTTTTAAACTATCGGGGAAACCTTTTCCGTCATATCTTTCATGATGATGAAGAACAGCATTCAGAATTTTTTTATTTCTAATCGCAGGATTTATTATAAATTCTCCTATTTCAGGATGTTTTTTCATTATTGCGTATTCTTTTTCTGTTAGAGTTTCGGGTTTCATTAAAATGGAATCTGGTATACCAACTTTACCTATATCGTGTATCATACAAGCATAGCTCAGCATTTCTTTTTCTTTTTTTGTATATTCAAGTTTATCGGCAATTTCAAGGGCAATTTCTTTAACTTGCTTTGAATGCCCTTCCTGGTAAGGGTCTTTTGCTTCAAG
>CAYRCN010000285.1:0-2089 GCA_964422805.1 uncultured bacterium
GAGTGAACAAATCGTTTCTTCTGATTTCTTTGATATCTAATCTTTTAGAAGGCTCGAAACCCTTGACTTCTCCGGCAATCTGACTTTTGAAGGGAGATGGGTCAAACTTGGTGACTCTTACCACCCCGTTTTCTCCATTTTTAAGAGCTTTCCAGAATTCCTGGGTTCCTATACCTACGGGGGTGACTACACCAACCCCCGTAATAGCTACACGGTGCATTGCTTTACTCTTCTATATGGTCCTTTAAATATTTAAGCGCTTTACCAACTGTTTCTAACTTTTCCGCATCTTCGTCGGGGATACTTATATCGAATTCTTCCTCGAAAGAAAGAATCAACTCAACCGTGTCAAGCGAATCAGCGCCAAGATCGTCTATGAAATGTGCTTCCGGTGTAACTTCAGATTCATCGACACCCAACTGCTCAACAATAATCTTTTTTACTCTGTCCATTAAAGCCATACAAAAACCTCCTCTTCTTGATTTTAGGTTAGAAGTCCTCCGTCAACCTGGATAACCTGTCCGCTTATGTAAGAAGCTTCTTCGGAGACGAGAAAGTTAACCAGGTTACAGACATCTTCGACCTCTCCGAACTTACCGAGAGGTATTCTTGACAGATAGTCTTTTTTTACTTCTTCAGGAAGCTTATCTGTCATTTCGGTTTTTATGAAACCGGGGGCAATTGCATTCGCAGTAATATTTCTCGAACCGGCTTCTCGGGCTATCGATTTTGTAAAACCAATTATTCCTGCTTTTGATGCGGCATAATTAGCCTGCCCGGCATTACCCATAATTCCAACGACTGAAGAGATAGAAATGATTCGCCCCCAGCGGGAACTCATCATTCCGCGAATAACCGCTTTTGTGCAATTAAAAACGCCTTTTAAATTTATTTGTATTACTTTATCCCAATCTTCTTCTTTCATTCTCATAAGTAGATTATCGCGAGTTATACCGGCATTATTTATAAGTATATTTATATCACCTAACGAAGAACTCACCTCTTTGACCGCCGATACAACAGCCTGGGAGTCTGTTACGTCAACTTTAATAAAAGTAGAATCAACGCCCAATTTTTTCGCCTCTTTCGCGACAACCGATGCGTCTTGAATATCGAAAATAACACAGTTAATACCGGAAGAAGCAAGTTTTAAAGTTATTCCCTTTCCAATGCCTGCTGCGCCTCCTGTAATTAAAGCCACTTTTTTATTCATTAAGAGTCCCCTTTAAATCTTTTGGATAAGAAATACTCATTGTTTTGACTTTGTCAAGTGTGTTTTTTACCATTTTTGTCAAAACACTCCTGTACCCAATTTCGATAAAACGCCCTACACCATCTCTTTTCATATTTTTTAGAGTGTCGACCCAGAGTACGGGTTTTTCGATTTGCGACCCAAGTGTTTCTAATATATCGTCGACCTCAGCGACTTTTTCTCCGGTAACGTTGGAGTAGACCGGAACTTGAGGTTTTCTAATTTCCATTTTAGAGAGAACTTTCCTGAATGTAGGAGAAATTCCCCTCATGAGAGGAGAATGGAAAGCTCCCGAAACAGCAAGAGGCATAATTTTCGCCCCTTTTTCTTCCAACTTTTTTTCTGCTCGCTTAACCGCTTCGGTTTCTCCTGTAATAACTGTCTGAACGGGTGTGTTAAAGTTCGCGGCTTTAACAATGCCCTCCGATGAATTTACTATTTCCACAACTTTTTCGGATGGCAGGCCTATAACTGCACTCATTGTGCCTTCTTTTGCAGTACTCATCAACTCTCCTCTAAAACGAACCAGGTGAAGAGTATCTGAGAATTTAAATGTTCCGGCAACAAGATGTGCTGTATACTCACCAAGACTATGTCCGGCGACGCAAGAAAAATCAAGCTTGTCTTTGATAATATTAAAAATAACATACGAGTTCAGAAGTATCGAGACCTGGGCATTCTTAGAATTAGTTAATACTTCCTGCGGACCTTCGAAAGAAATTTCTTTTAGAGAAAAACCAAGAAGATTATCTGCTTCATCATAAAGTTGTTTTGCAACCGGGTATTCTTCGTATAAATCTTTTCCCATTCCCACCCGCTGGATTCCCTGACCAGGGA
>CAYRCN010000286.1:0-2081 GCA_964422805.1 uncultured bacterium
AATGCTTCATCCATTACGATAAAGCCCATTTGGTCGCATAAATCCAATAGTTCGGGTGCGGGTGGATTGTGTGAAGTACGAATGCCGTTGCACCCCATTTCTTTTAATATTTCAAGTTGGCGTTCAATAGCGCGTGTGTTTACAGCAGTTCCCAGGCATCCAAGGTCGTGATGGTTGCACACGCCTTTAATTTTAATAGGTTTTCCGTTAAGGGAAAAGCCTTTTTCGGAATCGAAATTAAAATATCGGATACCAAAGGTTGTCTGGTAATCATCTAAAATCTTTCCTTCATGTTCGATTTCTGATACAGCTTTATACAGGTGAGGATTTTCGATAGACCATAATTTAGGAAGGGCAACCTTTGATTTTTGTTCGATTGTGGTAACAGAATCTTTTAAGATTACTTCGGAAGAAACGATTCCGATTTTTCTTCCGCATGCATCATAAATAAGCGTTTTTAATGTTATTTTCTTTTCTCCGTCTGATTTTTTTCTTATATCGGTTTTAATGTTTATCTCGGCTGACTTTTCGTTTATTTGCGGTGTCGTAATGAATGTTCCCCAATGATCTACAAGAATCTTATTTGTATGAACTAAGTGAACATTTCTATAAATTCCCGAACCTGAATACCATCTTGAATTTGGTTGGTGAGAATTATCGACCTTTACAGCAATTACGTTTTCATTTTCACCGTAATTAAGATAGGGTGTTAATTCATATCTGAAAGAACTATAACCGTATGGTCTTTTTCCCAAGTAATGTTCGTTTATCCATACTTCGCTGTTTTCATAAATGCCGTCAAAATCGATAAAAATCAATTTATCTTTTCTGCTTTCAGGAACGGTAAATGTCTTTCTGTACCAACCTATCCCTCCGGGTAGGGCTCCTCCTCCGGGAGTGGCAGGATTTTCTTTGCTGAATACTCCTTCGATACTCCAGTCATGCGGCAAATTAAGAGTTCTCCAGTCGGAATCGTCAAATCCATAATGCTCCGCGTCATTTAAATCTCCTAAATGGAATTTCCAATTTTGATAGAAGTTTTCGATTCTTCTTTCTTTTAAATTAACACTGGTGCAGTTGCTAAAGAGTGTAAGCAACAAGAGAGAGAAAACTAATATTTTAAGATTTGTTTTAATGTTTATAAGAGAAACTCCTTTAATCCATCTTAACATATTTTTCTGAACCGTCGTATTTTAATATTGCGTCCCCTTTAATATTGAAATCCAGCTTTACATTTTTCTCTTTAGTAACCCAGACGACCTTGATAGTCCTTATCTCAGGCATTCCCGGGAATTCACCCTGTCTTTTTCCGATTAAGAGAGTGCGGTTTTTTTCATTATATTTAAAAGGTATAATTGAAAATGCGCCTTTTTCATAGTTATAATTCACATTTTCGTCTTCATACAGTTCGAAAGTAGCATCGGCACCTGTATAAACGTATAAAATTAACGAGTCGGCGGGCTTTTCGTTTGAATACTGTATTTCGGGACCGAATGGAATAATAGAACCCTCCTTTATAAAAATCGGTATGTCTTTGTAGGGCGCGGAAGCAATGATTGTTTTGCCGCCGGAAAAATATTTTCCTGATTTTAAATCATACCAGCCTGTTTTGTCTGGTAGATAAACGCTGCGTTCCCTCACTTTGTATCTGGTTACAGGATTGATCAGGAGGGATGGACCGAACATATATTGATTCCCGATATTTAACACTTTCTCATCGTGTCCAAAATCCATAACAAGAGCGCGCATTATTGTATAATCCTTTCGTGTAACCATGCCTGTTAGAGAGTAAATATAAGGCATTAGCCTATACCGTAATTTATCATGATATAACATCGATTGGTATGCGGGATGATCAGGAGGTGCAACGTAAAAAATCTCGCGATAAGGGTATTCTCCGTGTACTCGCAGTAACGGACAAAAAGCAGCGAACTGGAACCATCTCGTCATCAATTCTCTCCACTCAACCAGATCTTCGCCTTTTGCATCCATATAGCGGGACTCGACAGAAAATCCGCCGACATCAGTTGTCCAATAGGGGATACCGGATAAACAGAAATTTAATCCGGCGGGAATCTGTG
>CAYRCN010000287.1:0-2066 GCA_964422805.1 uncultured bacterium
TATCTGGACGAACGTCTTCGGGAATTAGCCTTTCTTAATAAAGGGCTAAAGATAGAACTTGACTTTAAACCGGAAGGCAAAGTTGAAAGCTTTCAATACAGGGGAGGAATAAAGGAATTCATAGAATATCTCGATAAGAATAAAAATCCTATACATCGCCATCCTATATATATAAACAAGGCTGTCAATTCGTGCGTTATAGAAGTTGCCCTTCAATTTAATGATTCCTACACAGAGAATATCTTTTCATATGCAAATAATATCAGGACAATAGAAGGAGGTACTCATCTTTCAGGGTTCAAAAGCGCTTTGACAAGAAGCATTAATCAATACGCGAAATCTCAAAACATCATTTCTTCAAAAGATCCTAAACTTACAGGAAATGATATCAGGGAAGGCCTAACTGCTGTTGTTTCTGTAAAGCTGCCGCAGCCTCAATTTGAGGGACAAACAAAAACTAGATTGGGTGACAGGGAAGTAGAAGGGCTTGTTGCGTCCGTAGTCGGAGACGGCGTCTCAGAATATCTCGACAGAGATCCTCAAGCAGCAAAAAAGATTATAAGCCAGTCGATTGTTGCCGCCAGGTCCAGAGTGGCTGCCCAGAAAGCGAGAGATATTACACGAAGGAAGAGTGCCCTGGATTCAGCTAACCTTCCAGGTAAACTTGCCGACTGTTCTTCGAGGGATCCGAAGAAATCCGAAATTTTTATCGTTGAGGGAGATTCGGCAGGTGGTTCGGCAAAACAGGGTAGAGATAGAACTATTCAGGCGGTTCTACCCTTAAGAGGTAAATTGTTAAATGTGGAAAAAACGCGATTAAATAAGGTCTTGGGCAATACAACGATAAGTACTCTGATTTCTTCCTTAGGTGTAGGCATCGGAAAAGAGGATTTTGATTATAGTAAACTCAGGTATCATAAAGTTATTATAATGACAGATGCCGATATAGATGGCGCTCACATAAGAACTTTGTTGCTGACTTATTTCTTTAGGTACGCAAAAGAAATTATTGAAAATGGTAACCTTTTTATAGCTCACCCTCCTCTTTACCAGGTAAGTGACGGGAAGAAGAAAAAATGGGCATATACAGAGAAAGAAAAGGAAAAAGAAATCGCAGAAATGTCTGGCGAAAAAGCTAAAGTACAAAGATTTAAAGGCTTGGGTGAAATGAACCCTTCGCAGCTGTGGGAGACCACGATGAATCCGGAGAACAGAATTTTAAGAAGAGTATCGATTGAGGATGCAATAGAGGCGGACCGGATGTTCGATATATTAATGGGTAACGCGGTTGAGCCCAGAAAGGATTTCATTTTAGCCAACGCACAGTTTGTTGAAAACCTGGATATATAGAAAAAAAGCTTCTCGCCTTTGGCTGTTGGCTTTTAGCTTTTTTTAAATAAGAGCTAAAGGCGAAAGGCTAATAGCTAACAGCTTGATTTTTCCTCACACGCAATCTTACTTTATATTATTTGATTTCAAAGGATAGAGGTTAAGGCATCGAATATAAACTTTCCGCCAAGAAAAAAGAGGAAAACTCCGCAAATTAAAAAAATTCCTTTCTGGAATTTTTTCCCGAAGAAAACACCGCCTTTATAAGACATTATTGAAAGAAAGTATAGCCAGAGAAAGTCGCAAAGCCAATGTATCACGGCAAAAACCGCGAACCAAAAAATTCCGAATTCTGCTGAACGTGTAATTAAAGCAGCTCCTATTGTTGCCCACCAGAGTAAGAAGTAAGGGTTGCCCAGGCTAAGGAAAGCTCCCGCTGCTATAGGTGTACGATTTTCCATTTTATCTTCTAATTTATTGACTTTCAAGTTACGTAAGATATCTATACCCATCAATAATAGAAATAAACCTCCGGCAATTCCTATGCTTTCGCGAACATAAGGTATATTAATTAGAGAATCGAATCCAAGAAAGATTAGGAATATTAAGGGAAATTCCACTATACCATGTCCTAAAGAAATTAGTGCTCCGGCATGCGGATTTTTGCTGCCTTTACCTATTGTTACTGCAGTTATAGGACCCGGAGCCATAACTCCGGAAAAAGATATAAAAACAGT
>CAYRCN010000288.1:0-2057 GCA_964422805.1 uncultured bacterium
CTAATCATCTAAACTCCGATAATCTTTGCAAATATCTTGCCATTGGATCTACTTCTATATTCAAAACATCTCCTCTCTTTTTATATTTAAAATTAGTGTTTAACAATGTATGCCTGATCAGAACAACCTTGAAGCTGCTTTCATTAACTTCAGTAACCGTAAGAGAAACCCCATCGAGAGCGATACTTCCTTTCTCGGCTATAAACATTGACAGTTCGGAAGGTAACTCAATCAAAAACTCAGATGAGTCCGGCTTTTCTTTTATATTTAAAACCTTCCCGACACCATCTATATGGCCGTAAACAAGATGCCCATGCAGTAAATCGTTGATACCAAGGGATTGTTCAATGTTTAAGTAATCTCCATCTCTTAGATTAAAAAGATTGCTTCTCTTAACAGTTTCGGAGGAAGCATTAAACATCGAAGTGTTACCTGTTATTCTCGAGACAGTCAAACAGGCACCGTTAATAGAAACGCTATCTCCGATATTAACATGGAAAGGAAGTCTTATATGGATAGTGATATCTTTCGTTCCCTTTTTTAATCTCTCAATCTTGGTTACGTTTTTAATTATTCCCGTAAACATTATAAGCCTCTATCAAAATATCTTCTCCGATTTTTCTTACACTTGCATCTAAGAAAACCCTCTTTAACGGATAATCGATAAAGGGGACTCCTTTACCTATAAAAGAAGGGGAAAAGAAAAGAAGATACTTGTTTACCTCTCCCGCTTTAATGAACTGGGTGAAGGTTTCGCTTCCTCCTTCTACCATTATAGAAGTTATTTTCTCCTCTCCCGCTCTCTTCAAAATATCCTTAATATATATCAAGCCACCATTTTCTTTGAAAAACCATATTCTTGCATTCGGGTATTTTTCTTCTGCTTTTTTATCAGCCGTTACAATAATAACCTTACCGCCTTCTTCAAAAATTCTTGCATTTACCGGGGTACGACCATGTGGGTCTATTATGATTTTATAAGGCTGTTTGATGCTTTTGGCTAATCGTACAGTTAATCCCGGATCGTCTATCAGCACTGTCCCGACACCGACTAACAAAGCGTCAACTTTGCTTCGCAGATGATGAACTTCCTTATGTGACAGGGTTCCCGTTATTTTGAAAATTTCTCTTCCGGGGTCGGCAATCCTTCCGTCAAGCGTCATGGCTGCTTTTAGAATAACGTAAGGAATTTTCGTAGTAATATATTTCAAGTAAAAAGAATTCAAATTCCTTGCTTCCTCTTCAAGAATTCCAACGTCGACCCTGATACCTTTACTTTTTAGATATTTAAACCCCTTACCATTTACGAGAGGGTTAGAGTCCTTCATGGGAGCAACGACCCTGTCTATGCCGCTTGATTCAATAATCTCGGTACAAGGCGGGGTATTGCCGTAGTGCGCACAGGGTTCGAGGGAAACGTACAAGGTAGCTCCTTTTGCTTTATTCCCCGCCTCCTTTATTGCCTCGAACTCTGCATGGGGATTTCCGACGCCTTTGTGATATCCTTTGCCTACAATAGCGCCTTCTTTTACTACACAGGCTCCGACAAGAGGATTAGGAGAAACCATTCCTTCCGCTTTTCTGGCAAGATTAAATGTTTCTTTTAAAAAATATTCATCTAACTTATTCATAAAAAAAACCCCTCTCCAGGGGTTTCTTGATTTTGTTCTCTTCTCTCATCCGGACTTTCACCGTCGGCTTCGGAATTCCACCGAATCAGGATCACTCCTCGCGGGCTTTCACCGCCGGTTGGGAATTACACCCAACCCCGAAGAGATACTTTAAGATTACAATTTTTCTCAATTTTGTCAAGAGGGTAATCTTCCCCTTGACATATCTTTGAAAGTTATTATACTAAACCTACGATATATAGATGGCTGTCTATATATCTGGGTTATGTTAAAATCCTTATATAGGAGGTTTAATGGAAATAAGCGATATTCTATATTTATTAGCGGATGGTACCAGGATAAGGATACTTAAGATTCTGCAAAAGGGAGAGAAAAATGTTTCGAAGATTGTCGAAGCGTTAAAGCTTTCTCAGCCTACAGTCTCTC
>CAYRCN010000289.1:0-2050 GCA_964422805.1 uncultured bacterium
TCTAAAATTTCTTAAGACCTTTTAAGAATTCCTTATAGTATTTATAGTTTTTTTTAGGATAGTGTCAAGTAGTAAAGAATTAAATTTGTTTTTTAATAATAAAACATATACAGTCAAGAAAGCCTAACGCATTACTTGACAAAGATATATGAATATAATATACTTTAAATAAACCGGAAACAAAGGAGAATATTTATGGTAAATATTAAAGCCTATTTACTTAATCCTAATGCTGTTGTATTTCTGGGGATAATTGTTGCCGCTATTGGAATATTCTGGAAAGCAAGAAAGTCTAAGACGTTGGTTTTCGTCGGTATGCTTATTGTCGCTATAGGTGCATTCTGGGCGCAGGGCCAGGCTAAGAAACTCGAGATAAATGTTAATACGAAAGATGAAGAAATTAAGGAATTGAATGAATATATTTTATCAACAATAACAGGCGGAGACAGTTTCTGCCGCTTGGGATTGGTTTCTATTAATTCAAGGATTAATAGAGCGTCGTTGGTCGCCATTCCCAAGGGGGAATATTCTTTATATGATGTTAATTTTAAAATTTTTGACGTTGAAGAATTTGAAAAAATAACTTCAGAACAGCCGGGAAAGGCTTCGCTTGATTATTATGTCGGGAATATTGCTCCAGGCATAACTCAGAAGATAGGAGATATAAACCTTGGATACGGAAACGAAAAAAAATATAATGTTTTTATTTTTGCACGAAACGGTTCCTATACGCAGTGGATCCGATTGAAGCGTATAGGAGGAGAATGGGTAATGGCAACCAAGGTAGCAAGAGGGGACAGCATACTCTATCAAAAGATAGATGATAGATATCCTCAAGACAGATTTGGTAACATTAACTGGGATTAAAATAGTAAAAATAAGCTGTTAGCTTTTAGCCTTTAGCTATTAGAAAAAAATAAACTTTGAATTCTTTGTTATAATGAAAATTTGTAACTAAGGAGTTTGTATATTAACTTTGCGGCGAGGAAGTCCGATGCCTTGTTTTCGGTTGGGCAGAGTTCTACAACGTCAAAGCCAATTAAGTTTCTATTTTTACAGACTTCCTTCAGAAGCTTCATCACGGCATACCACCCTAACCCACCAGGTTCGGGTGTTCCCGTGGCTGGGAGAAACGCGGGGTCAAAAACGTCCAGGTCTAACGATATATAAACATTTTTGTTGAGTTTACCTATGGCTTTTTCTATCCATTCTTCGGAATTGTAAATATCCGCGGCAAAAAAGATATTATCCTTGTCGATATTGTTTAATTCCGATGAATCCAGGCTCCTTATTCCTATCGAAATAATATTGTTGTTTATTTCTTTTACTCTCGCCATAACACAAGCGTGGCTGTATTTTTTATCAAGATAGGAATCCCTCATGTCAGTATGTGCGTCGAGATGAAGAATTGAGATATTTTGGTAAGTTTCATGGTGCGCTTTTATAGCAGGAAAAGATATAGAATGTTCTCCGCCAAGTGTCGTAACAAATTTTCCGTCCTTTATTGATTCCGATACCCGGTCATAAACACATTTAATCATTTCTTCGGAACTGTTTGATAAAATCTCCTCTGAAGTGAAAATCCCTTTTTTATATACTTCAGAATTTGTCTCAATATCGTAGAGTTCCATATTCATGGATGCTTCAATTATTGCTTGCGGACCCCTGTCCGATCCTTTAATCCATGAACTTGTTTTATCAAAAGGTACTGGTAATACAACTATCTTTGCGTGTTTATAATTAGAGAACTTATCGGGGAGTCCGCCGAAATTGTAAGGGACGGGTTCGGACATTTACCTTACAGGGATGAAAACTGCGGCGGCAAGGACCGTTGTCCATAGACCGTCTTTATTACCCTGTGCAGATTGACAAATATTTCTCGTCTTAAAGATATGTTCACATGCCTTGTAGACCTGCTTCCTTTCATCCCATGCCTGGTCCGGATCGAAAGGGATGCCCAGGGTTGAAGCAAGCATGGTAGCTGCAAGATCTTCGGCGTATTCACCGCTCTTTTTAGCTGTTTCTCCAAAAGCATGGTGTTCTGATAGAT
>CAYRCN010000290.1:0-2046 GCA_964422805.1 uncultured bacterium
TATGAACGGCAAATTAAATCCGCCGCGGCTTTACTCGCGGAGTAGGGGCTGTTAGGCGAGAGGGGAGAATTTTCCGTAAATTTACCTTTTTTCCCGAGTGAACCGTAGACTTCATCTGTAGAGATATGGATAAAAACTTTAGGTCTCAGGTCCTGGGTTTTGGGTTTTAGATTTTGCCAGCTGCTTCGTGCTGCTTCAAGTAGAACCTGAGTGCCTTTGATATTGGTATCTATGAAAGGTTCGGCGTCAAGAATACTTCTATCTACATGAGATTCGGCAGCAAAGTTGATAACTATATTGGGTTTCAGGTCCTGGGTTTTAGGTTTTAGCTTACCACCCTTCCAGTATTTTCCGGAAAGAAGGGAATCTACAAGGTTCCTGTCGCATATGTCTCCCTTAACGAAAAAATAACGCAAATTAGGTCTTAGGTCTTGGGTCTTAGGTTTTAGTTTTAAAGAAGAAGTGTCGTATTTTTTCTCAATATCTTTCAGGCTTTCAAGATTGCCCGCGTAAGTGAGTTTATCCAAATTTATAATTATAACATCATCGTCATTCTCGAGTTCGTAACGAATAAAATTACTTCCTATAAATCCGGCTCCGCCTGTGACAAGAATCACTATAGGTCTTAGGTCTTGGGTCTTAGGTTTTAGTTCTTTAACCATCTTACTCTTCCTCTCTTGATTTGAGAGATGTGAGAATACCATTTAACATTCTACCCGTTTCATTATATTTGTTCTGTAAATCTTTATATTCTTTAATTTGTAAGTATCCAAGATCTTTGGCAAGTATCAAATGATACTTTGTTTCCTCGAGAGAGCCTCGAGCAATATATAAAAATTGAATATACTCTTTTAAAGTCTTACGACCCGTGCCTTCTGCTATATTTGCGGGGATAGAAGCCGAAGAACTGCAAAGCTGATTAATTAACCTGAACCTTTCTTCTTGTGGAAAACTTTTAGTTAATTTATATATCTTTAAGGTTAAATCGTGTGCTTCTTGCCAGACTTTGAGCTCTCTAAAAGATTCCATTTCTTCTCCTAAGACCTAACACCTAATACCTAAAACCTGAAGTCATCTTCCAATTTATATTCTCTTAAGTTTTTAATGTATCCAGAAAAGAAGCCAGAGACTCTTTCCAATGCGGCATTATATCAAGGTTCTGTAACTTCAGCATATAATTCTCGAGAACCGAGTTCTTAGGTCTCCTTGCCGGTGTCTTAAATTTACTGCTTGTAACTCCTTTAAGTTTAAAACTTTTTTGAATCCCCGGAACAAAACTCTTTGTCTTCAATTTTAAAGTTAAAGATTTGCCGCCTTTGTCTTCTGCCTCATATCCTATTTCCTTAAAGATTTCACATGCAAATTCAAACCACGAGCAGGAACCCTGGCAGGTAGAATGATAAGTTCCGTAGAAGTCCGTCGGCATCAATTTTTTGATTTGTTTGATTACATTAAAAGTCCAGGTAGGGGAACCGAATTGGTCATTTACTACCTTAATTTCTTTTTTCTTTCTGGCTTGATCTATCATCTTTTTTATAAAATTTGTACCGTTTTTACCGTAAAGCCAGCCTATCCTTATTATGAAAAATTTGTTTAATTGTTCTCTTACAAAATTCTCTCCAAGAAGCATTGACATACCATAAATCGTTTTAGGATTCGGGGCGTCGTATTCATAATATTCTTCTTCCTTCTCCCCGTCAAAAACGTAATCGGTGCTTATATAGAAAAATTTAGCGTTCACTTTTTCTGCTGCTATAGCGAGATTTCTTGTCCCAATCGCGTTGACTTTAAAAGCCTTTTCTTTTTCTTTTTCACATTTATCTACATCGGTAAAAGCTGCGGAATGAATTATAGCGTTTGGCCTTGAGTTCATGACAAAATTATTTACGGCTTTAAACTCAGAAATATCGAAATCCTTCTTATCTACTGCAACGACCTCATACTCTCCTTCCAGTGTTTCAGCCAATTCTGAGCCAAGTTGGCCTTCCGCTCCTGTAATTAGTATACGTGGCGACCTAATATCTTCAAACACCTTTAAAGATAAGG
>CAYRCN010000291.1:0-2021 GCA_964422805.1 uncultured bacterium
AATAAATACCCGCAGCAAACCCTCCCGCATAGACTATATAATAAAAGAAATTCGTGATATTCTGCATAATCTTTGTAATAGCTATAATCCACACTAGAATCTCAAAAAAACCTAATAGAGAAGCTAAAAACCGCTGTCCCTTTGACACAAAGATTATACGTATCGTTCCCAGAGATACATCTATTGCTCTTGAGAAAAATATTAAAAGAGGCAGTATTATCCATAGAAATATCCAAGTATCAAAAAAAGAACTTCCTTCCATTTTAAAACACTCCTTTCTATAAAGAACATTATATACACGAAAATAATCTTCGCCAGCCCCTATAAAAATTTTTAGGTCTTAGGCCTTGGGTTTTAGGTATTAGTATAATTTTGTTAGTGCGTAAATGCGTAGAAGCGCTAGCGCGTTAAAAAACAGACTAACGATTTAGTATTTTAGAGTTAATTCAAAATTCAACACTCAAAATTCAAAATTACTATAGTGCCTTCGTGGTTAAAAATACTGTTAAGTCCTTGCGGAAAAGTTAAATCTCCTTTATTCTTCATATATGGAAAATAAATTTAAACTTACCTCTGATTATAGACCAACTGGTGATCAACCCCAGGCCATCGAAAATCTCGTAAAAGGAATAGAAACGGGTAGAAGACGCCAAACTCTCCTGGGAGTAACCGGCTCGGGGAAAACATTCACAATGGCAAATGTTATAGAGAGGCTGGGGCTACCGACTATTGTAATTTCTCACAATAAAACCCTTTCGGCACAATTGTACGGTGAATTCAAACAATTTTTTCCCGAAAATGCTGTAGAATATTTTGTCTCTTACTATGATTATTATCAACCGGAAGCTTACGTTCCCGAGAGCGATACTTATATAGGGAAAGACGCCTCGGTAAATGAAGAGATAGAGCGCTTAAGGATGAAAGCCACTACCTCTCTTCTCGAAAGAAAAGATGTACTAATCGTTGCTTCTGTCTCCTGTATATACGGTCTCGGTTCACCAACCGATTTCTCCAAACAATCGATTAAAGTTTTCAGTAATATGGAAATTTCAAGAGATAAATTAATAAAAGAATTGGTCTCGATTCAATATAAACGTAACGATATTGAGTTTGAACAGGGAAATTTCCGGGTAAAAGGAGATGTAATAGACCTGTTTCCCTCTTACGAATTTAAAGGATACCGGATAGAATTTTTCGGAGACGAAATCGAACAAATATCCTCTATAGACCCGATAAGTGCAAAAAAAATAGAAAAAATAAGCAAACTCAATATATACCCGGCACATCATTTCGTTATTCCCGAGGATAGAATATTGAACGTAATAGATAAAATAGAAAAAGAAATGGAAGAAAGAGTTCAATATTTTCTGGATAACGAAAAATATATAGAAGCTCAAAGAATAGAGAGCAGAACCAAATATGATATTGAATTCCTCAGAGAAGTCGGTTATTGCGCCGGCATAGAAAACTATTCCAGATATCTATCCTTACGTGAAGAAGGTGAACCACCCTATACACTAATAGACTACTTTCCGGATGAGTTCCTCACCATTATCGATGAATCTCACAGGACCGTACCTCAGATAAGAGGTATGTATCACGGAGACAGATCGAGAAAAGAAACTCTTGTAGAATATGGCTTCCGACTCCCTTCAGCTCTTGATAATAGACCGCTCAATTTTGATGAATTTCAGGCAAAGGCAGATAAAGTTATTTACACTTCAGCAACACCTCAGGAATGGGAAATAGAAAAATCACAAAAGATAGTAGTAGAGCAGTTGATTCGTCCGACTGGAGTTATTGACCCACCGGTAACAATAAAAACAACAGAGAATCAAATTGACGACCTTATAGAAGAAATAAGAAAAGAAGTTGAAAAAGGAAATAGAACGCTCGTCACCACTCTAACTAAAAAGATGTCCGAAGAACTCACCGAATACTTAATCGACGTGGGTCTAAAAGTAAAATATCTACACTCAGAAATAGACGCTCCCGAGCGAATGGAACTCTTAAGGGGACTC
>CAYRCN010000292.1:0-2015 GCA_964422805.1 uncultured bacterium
GGAGCTGTTACAGGCGGCGTACTTGCTATAAATTTGAAATATGGAAGGCAAAAATTAGAAGAAGATGCTATCAAAGAGAAAGCCTTCTCTAAAGCGTTGGAGTTTTACAAAAAATTCGAAGAAAAGATGGGAAGCGCTGTTTGCTACGATATTATCAAGTGTGATTTAACAACAGAAGAAGGACAAAAGAAATTTAAAGAGAATAACCTGCTCGAAGAAAAGTGCTTTAAATGTGTCGAAACTTCAGTTAATATTCTGTTAGATATATTTAATGAAGATAGATAGCGTTGTTCAATAAAAACTTGGTCAAATTTTTTATTATAGCATTTATAAGTTTCTTTATTTTAGCTTCCGGTAGCGAAATACGGCTGAGTGAAGATTTGGTGATTACAGAAATAGAAAAGGGAGTTCTCCTCGTCACTCATTCTTTTCCCTGGCCGGGTAATTCTCTCGTAGTTTTTTTATCCGGTAATGATGTAATCTTCGTTGACACTCCTTACAATAATGAGGCAACAAGGAAAGTCGTCGAGTGGATAAAAAATGAAAACAAAAAAGCCAATATCATAGAAATCAATACAGGATTTCACAACGACAATTTGGGCGGGAATGAGTATCTACTTAGTCAAAATATTCCCGTATATGGGTCAGAACTCACTGCCGAACTTATAGAAAGCGGCAAAATATACGAAACGATGAAATCTGCAGTAGAATTAATGAAGAGAACGGGTAATACGAATCAAGAATGTATCGAAGCGTATAAAACTCAAAAATTCAAAGCTCCGAACCGCTTATTCGATATTAAAGAAGGACTTGAGCTAACCATCGGAGAAGAAATAGTAGAGGTCTACTTTCCCGGTGAATCGCACTCGATCGATAATGCAGTGGTATACTTCCATAGAAGAAAGATTTTATTCGGCGGGTGTATGGTTAAATCTCTTGAAAGTAAGGGACCAGGTTTTACCGGTGATGCTAACATGCAAGAATGGCCAAAATCGATTAAAAAGGTTTTAGAAAGATACAAAGCTGCAAGAATAGTAATTCCCGGTCACGGCAACTGGGGAGATACAAAATTGTTGAAGCATACTATTGAACTTTTAGCAAATTATAATAAAACAAATTAAAAAAGGCACCCCAAAGATGATAAAAAAATTATTTATTATTTGTTTAATACTCTCAATCAAACCTTTGTCTGCACAGGATACTTTATATTTAGACAGCACGGCAACGGTCGAGGAAAGGGTAGAAGACCTCTTAAGCCGGATGACTATCGAGGAAAAAGTAGGACAAATGATTCAGGGAGAAAGAAGATCTAGTAACATTTTAAATGATATATCGACATACTATCTGGGTTCAGTCCTCAGCGGAGGTGGTTCATCACCATCCCCGAACACTCCGGAATCGTGGGCTGATATGTATGACAGCTTTCAGGGCAGCGCGATGTCGACAAGGCTCGGCATACCTATAATCTACGGAACCGATGCTGTACATGGTCATAATAACGCTTACGGCGCAGTTATATTTCCACACAATATAGGATTGGGCTGCACTCGTGATTCTATCCTGGCTGAAGAAACAGGAAAAATTACAGCCATGGAAGTATCCGCAACGGGTTTAAACTGGACTTTCGGCCCATGTATTGCTGTTGCAAGAAATGAACGTTGGGGCAGAACGTATGAAAGTTTCGGCGAAACGCCTGAACTGGCCGAAATGATAGGTTCTGCAATTGTGAGAGGTCTCCAGGGAGATACTATAGCCCTAAATTCAAGTATTGTTGCATGCGCAAAACACTATGTCGCCGACGGCGGAACAACCAACGGAACCGATAGGGGAAACGCGGAAATAGATGAAGAAACCTTACGTGCTATTCATTTACCCGGATATATCAAGGCAATTGATAATAATGTTGGCTCTGTCATGATTTCGTACAGCAGCTGGAATGGTTTCAGATGCCACGGAAACGCCTATTTAATAGATACCGTTCTAAAGCAGGAATTGGGATTTGAAGGTTTTGTTGT
>CAYRCN010000293.1:0-1990 GCA_964422805.1 uncultured bacterium
GTTACACGTACTTCTGTGAATTCCATTAGTCCTCCTTTAGTTTTAACAAGTTGAAGTACTCTTTTCGGGAGATGCTTCTGCAGTTCGTTAATGTATATTTATCTTCTTTTATATCTCCCATCCTATAGTTGTATTTTTCTGATCCGAACATTGCAAATATAGTAGGACCAGACCCGCTTAACATAACGTTTATTGGTTCTAATCTATTTAACTTTTTCATAATATCTTTCAATTGAGGATATTTCCCAATTATTATCCCTTGGAAGGAATTTCTTAATTTGCATAAAATTTCTTTTTTCCCTTCTTGCATTCTCTGGAGTATAAGGCTTAAGTCTTCATTTGTCAAGTCTTGTTTTTCATTGTTATCCCACCATTTATAGGCATCTTTTGTGGATATTGTAAATGAGGGGTTTGCAAGCAGAAAATTGAGTGTTGGAATGTCTTTTTCCCATTTTATTTTTTCTCCTCTTCCGCTTACCAGGGCGGTTCCACCTTTCAGGAAAAAGGGTACATCTGAGCCAAGAATTTGGGCGAATTCCATTAATTCTTCTAACTTCTTAGGATAATCGAGTAGACGGTTTAGGGTTAAAAGAGTTACGGCAGCATTTGAACTTCCTCCTCCAAGGCCCGAACCGAGAGGTATTCTTTTATCTACTCTTATTTTTACTCCAAAGTTTTTACCTTCTGTATTTTTAAAGAGCTGGGCAGCTTTATAAATTAGATTTGAAGAATCATCCGGTAAGTCTGGATTATTGGAGGTTATTTCTATTTTTCTGCCTCCCAATTTAAAATAAAGTAAATCTTTTAACGATATCGTTTGGAAAATAGATTCAATCGAATGAAAACCATCTGTTCTTTTTTCGATAATGTAAAGACCGAGGTTTACTTTTGCGAATGAGGGAACTTTTAAGTAGTTCATGGGCAATTTTTAACCACAAAGGATACAAAGAGAATAAAGTTTTTAGATTGCATTTCTTTCATAGTTCGATTGTTTATAAACCTCTCTTATTTTTAAGTTCTTTTATTACTGAATCGACACTTGCAGATTCATCAGGATAGAGCTCTTTCCAACTCTCAAGCAGTTTGATTGCTCCTTTAGGGTCATATCGGACGGAAAGAAAGAAAATTTGATCCATGAGTTTTGGGTCGTTTTTTATATTCAAAATAACTTCTTTTATTTTTTCGTAGTCATTAGACATAGAGTAAAGTTCGATAAGTCCCCTATATCCTAAAGATTTGAAATCTTTGTTATTAATTAAGGATGAGAATTCTTCCATTGCTTTTTTGAATTCTTCCGAATTTTCTTTCTTTGTTTTTGCTTTTAAGGTTAGCATCTCCGCGTACAAAAGATGAAGTGACGGTGTGTTTATTATTGTGAAAAGCGAGTCGCAAAAATTTGTTGCTCTTTCTTCCTCTCCAAGTAATGAATATATATCTTTAAGGTTGTTTGCTACTTGCGATGTTATCGCTGATGAAAACTTTAAGTCATGAGAAAAAATAAAGGCTCGATTCACAATGGTTTCCAGCATTCTCAATGTGTCTTTTTGGGCGGAAGAAATTGTTCTTCTGTTTTCCCGTGAGAATTTCCCTAATGCATAATCGCTGAATATCAGGTAAACATATGTGTGATTATTTAAGGGTTTCTTCTGTGCTCTTCCAGTATAAATAGTTGGATTTTCGCAATAACTTATTTTGAATTCATCTTTAAGTTTACCGAGCATCTTTCTGTAGTTTATCATATCTTTACCCTTTTTTCCTACCAGGCGGTAAGCGAAACCTTCCAATTCCAGATGGGGTCCGAAGAGGTCCATTGAATAAAATTCTACGGGGAAGGAAAAATAGATATTGATTGAAGGGTTAAAATCCTCTTTTATGTATTTGTCGACGAACTCGTCTGCCGGCATCATTAAATCCTCGAAAGAAGGTTTTATTCCGCTAGAGGTAAGAATTATGTTTCTGACTACGATATCTGCCGGTCGTAACCATTTTC
>CAYRCN010000294.1:0-1964 GCA_964422805.1 uncultured bacterium
ATGAGAGATCCTTCATATAAAGCGGTTTACGAACGAGCGGGAGCCACTGACACCATAGATGTTGTAGAACTCAGTGCCACTCCCCTTGTTTATGAAATAGAAGAACCTGAGGTTTCGATAGTCTATACTTTCAGGGGAGGTAAGGGCGCTATTGCTATCGTTAAGATACCCGAAAAATCTCCTATTGTAGAGAAAACTATTGCTCAAATAGCTTCTGATGAAAGATTCCCTTCGGATTGTCTTATTAACGGTATTTTTAGAAAAGAAGAAGATGAATTCTGTGTGCCCAGGGGAAACCGCAAGATATATGGAGGAGACGAGGTGTTTATAACGGCATCACCTGAATCGATTAGAAAGGCTGCAAAGTTTATGGGGGTAAAAAGAAAGTTTAGAATTTAGTGATTATGCTTTTCGACTAATTTTTCCAACTCTTTTTTTAATTCTTTCTTGAAAGGTTCTATTTTTTTTCTGACAGTAAATCCGGATGCTGTTCTGTGCCCTCCGCCGCCGTACTTTGCTGCAAGCTCTTGAACGGGAATATTGTTCTTAGAGCGTAAAGAGACTTTTAATATCCCATCTTCCCTTTCTTTGATAATGGCAGCGGTTTCAATTCCTTTTATTGAAAGTCCGTAATCGATAAATTCTTCCGTGTCTTCTTCTTTTGCTCCATGTTTTTTTAACATTTCTTTTGTTATATACATTATACTTATTTTATCGTGTAGATTCATCGTACGCAGGACGTCACCTAAGAGTTTTATCCTTGCTTCGGGATCTGTAAACCATATAAATTCTGAAACCTGTGAAGCGGTTACGCCATAAGCAACGAGTTCGGAAGCAACCCTTAAGGAATGTGACGTTGTATTCGGATATCGAAAAGCTCCTGTATCTGTGAGTATTCCAATATATAAATATGTGGCAATTTCTTCATCCATCGGGATTTCATTTTTTATTAGTTTATATATAATTTCCGCTGTTGATGAGTAGTCGGGTTTTATAACATTTACTGTGCCGAATTTAGTATTTCCTATATGATGGTCGATATTTATCAAGGGTTTTGAGAAATCGATATTATCTTTAATTTCTCCTATACGATTCACTTCTGCGCAATCAACAAAAATAGTCACATCTTCTTCAAAATTTTTCTTTTCTGTTTTTATCAAAGAAGCTTTTGGGAATTTCGAATATCTGTGTGGCGGTGGATTTGAATTGTAAATGTAAACTTTTTTATTTAATTTCATTAATGCCAGTGCGAGTGCTATTTCGGAACCAATTGAGTCACCATCCGGGTTTTTATGGGATACAATCAAAAAATTTTGGTTGTTATTTATTAATTCAAAAACTTCTTGCCAGATTTTCAATTTGTTTCCTCTCTTTCATTTTTTAGCAGTTCTTCTATTTTTTGTATTTTTTCTGTGACCGGGCTGAATTTAAAAGTGAGTTTAGGTGTGTTTTTCATCTTTATACGCTTGGCAAGTTCGTGCTGTATGAAACCACTTGCGTGATTTAAAACATCACTGTTCAATTTCCCGGATTTTTGTCCGCCGTGTACTGTAAAATAGACGGTTGCGTGCTTTAAATCCGAACTGCTTTCAACAGATGTAATAGTAACAAGACCAAGCCTTGGGTCATTTACCTCTTTTTCTATAATTTCAGGGACTATTTTCATTATATACGAATTTACTCTTTTCTGTCTCAAAGTCATTGTTTATTTTTATACTCCAATCTAAAATGTTAATGTCTCTAAACTCTTTAATCTGGTTTAATACCTTATTAAGAGAGGATTGCAAAAATTTGGAATCGTTTGATACACCTACAATACCTATTGATGCACGCTGCCATTTATCCAAAAAATCAATTTCGCTTACTCCTACATTAAATTTCGATCGTATTTTACCTTTTATACTGTTAATAACTCTTCTTTTTGATTTCAGAGAATTCAATCCCGGAAGAAAAATTTCAACTCT
>CAYRCN010000295.1:0-1963 GCA_964422805.1 uncultured bacterium
CCGAATTTATAGCCCACCTCTTTCATTGTCCCTATATGTTTAAATCCGCTTTTCTTAAATAGATTCATACTTACTTCATTTTCCGAGGAGATTTTCGCTATGGCAGTATGAAGTCCGCTTTGAGGTCCTTTCTTCAATAATTCTTCGACTAATCTTTTCCCTATCCCCTTTCCTCTAAAACCTTCCTTTATGTAAATTGCAATATCTGCGGTATTTGAGTATGCGCATCTATCAGACCAGGGACTTAAGGAAGCCCAACCGACTACAGCATCGTTCTCCACGGCAACGATAACGGTATATTTGCCGGTGTGTTTTTCAAACCAATTTTCCTGTTCATCATTTGATTGGGGCTCAATATGAAATGTCGCAGTAGTGTTCAAAACTGCATCATTATAGATTTCGGTAATTGAAGGTATATCTTTTTTTTGAGCAGTCCTTATCTTAAGCATATGCAATGAACTTATTTTACTGCAAAAGGTAAGGCAGATTCGTGACAGTATATGACTTTCCCTATAGTGTAAGGCATCGAAGTCTTGTTATTTTTTCTTGTGAGTTATTTCCAAACTTACTATACCCCTTGTAAGGGGCGCTCTTCTTAAAACAACAAAATCATTGTTTTTTATTCTAAAGTAATGATTGAGTCCGACATGATGTATCCTCATATCTAATGTAATCGTACAGATGGGCAAAGGGGAAGTATAAAGGACTTCATCAGGTTCTTTATTAATAGTACCTTTGGAAATTTCGACAGACCCGTTTTTCAAATCCAATATATGTTTTATAAAATATATAAATAAAAGGAAAGCGATTAAGGTAAATAAAATAGAGGAAAATATGACCAGAAGATCGATCTCTTCGGAGACGACTATACTGTCTTTGAGAAAATCAAATATAGCCGCAATTACAATTAGGAGTATAATACAATTGCGAATCAATTTAAATCGTTCAATCAAAGTCAATCTTTCACCAGTAGCGGGTTCAGGAAAACCATTAAAATCAAAATCGGTATTTACTGTAACTTTTTTGACCTTCTTACTCTTTTTTTCTTTAGTGCTTTTTTTGCCCTTCTTGCTTTTTTCGACCTTTTTCCCTTTTTTACTTTTTTTATTCTTTTTATCTTTTTCCATTTATCCTCTTTAATGATTTAATGATTAAAAGACTAAGTGCTATAACTACAAAAGCAACCATCGGCCAGATTAAAAGCTTTTCGTCTTCTTTGATTACTTCTTTAATCCTGCTGAAATCCTCATTAACTTGCTCTTTTCCCAAATCTGCCATTATGACCTTTTCGGATTCCATAAAGGGGAACAATCTTTCGAATTCATAAATAGGTCTCCTAACGTCGGAATTTCCGTAGAATAGGTAATATTTTTTATCTTTTTTTACCGGAAAATAAATGATTTGCTGATATCCTTTGATGGATATATCGTCGATTTTAAGAGGTGGGTCGTCCTGATTATAAATAAACAGCTTTAAATATCTATCTCGGGAATCAGACAAACTTATAATATTATTTCTGTTATTCTTATTAAACATGTATATAACCGCGGAGTTAAGGCGCCGCCAGTTTTCGGCATCTTCCGAGCCAAAAACCCAAACACTTCTGTAGTATCCGCCGGAAGCAAATTTGAGGTTTAATTCTTTCTTTGGAATATTTTTATAAACAACATCCAGAATGATCTCGGTTCTTTTTTTCTCGTTATTTTCATTTCTTGAAACTATTAGAAAAGGTATTTCGTCAAGTTTAGCCTCAACAACCTTTTCATAGTACACCCAGCAACCATCAATTCTGAGAGGTCCTTCTTTGTTGTTCCAAATAACAATCTTCAAATATCTTCTTTTTGTATCCGGAAAATTAAGTTCGGTCAATGATGTTCTGTAATCTTCCGTATAAAAACTGAAAATATGTGCGTCATCTCTAATCTTTAACCAATTTATGCCATTATCACTTCCCCAGATTTCA
>CAYRCN010000296.1:0-1950 GCA_964422805.1 uncultured bacterium
ACATCGACCCTGAATCTATTGTACTCCTGATTGTTGCAGGCGTAATGCTTTGCGGTTGCCACTACATTTTCACTCTGGACTCCTTTTACATAGGAGACTGTCATTCTGGAAGCGAGATATGGGTCTTCGCCGTAACTTTCAAAATTCCTGCCGCCGTGCGGGACACGGTGAATGCAGATACAGGGACCCAATAAAACATTTCTATCTCTTGCTTTTGTTTCTTTTCCGATAGCTTTACCTACTTGATAAATTAAATCTGTATTCCAGGTGGCAGCCATCGATACACTTGCAGGGAAAGCCGTTGCTTTCTCCCAGCGTACTCCAACAGGACCGTCGGTCATATTTAGAGGAGGTATTCCGAGTCTCTCATTAGCCGGAGAATTAAAGCCTTCTCCCTCTAACATTTCAACCTTTTCTTCTAACGTCATCCTGCTTAAAAGGTCTTCTACTCTTTTTTCTATTGGTTGACTTTGGTCTTTGTAAATTGATATTCCATAAAGATTGCTGTTTATAAGAGGTGTAATTGTTATAAGAACTAAAAATAATATTTTTTTAAATAAAGAAATTTTTGTTTTCATAGTACCTCCTTGATTTTATATTTGTTCAGAAAAATTTGCTGTTAAAACGCGTCTTTTATTATTCCTTTCAATTCCTCATCGGTTAGAACTATCGGGTTACCTTTCATGCTGTTTGATATTTTTGCTTTTTCGATTAATTCATCTATTTGTTCTTCTTTTAAATCTACTTCAGATAGATGCGGCATATTTAGCTTTTCATACAATTCATCTGTCCACTGTACGAGGTCTTTCGGTTTTGCATTATCTTTTTTTGTTACTATTTTCGCAACTTTTTCGTATTTTTTAAATACTTCGGATGTCGGTTTGCGTTCTTCGAGGGCTTTAATATTTGCTTTTATAACATAAGGCAGAAGTATTCCGCATATAACACCGTGAGCAGCGTCTATCATGCCTCCCATTGGTCCCGCGAATCCGTGAACGGCTCCGAGTTTAGCGTTCGCGAGGGCTATTCCCCCAAACAAACTGCCTATACACATATCTTCTCTTGCTTTTTTATCAAGGGGGTTATTAAAGGCTTTCAGAAGAGAACGGCTGATTCTTTTTATTCCTTCTTTACAGATTGCGTCTGTCAGCATGTTTGCTTTTATTGAAACGTAAGGTTCTATTACCTGTGTGAAAGCGTCGAGACCGGTACTCGCGGTTACTTCTTTTGGCATTGAATATGTTAAAACGGGGTCGAGTATTGCGATATCCGGTAGCATAAAAGGACTTCTTAAACTTACTTTAACTGAATGTTCATCTGATTTTATTACTGCATTTTTTGTTACTTCCGTTCCCGTTCCCGCGGTTGTCGGTACTGCTATAAATGGGATGGTAGGGTTCTTTATGGGTTTGCCTCTGCCTATTACTTCCAGATAATCGAATAGGTCTCCGCTGTTTGTTATAAGTGCGGATACTGCTTTTCCCGCGTCGATCGCACTTCCTCCGCCTATACCTATTATTACATCTATTTTATTACGTTTAGACAGATTTAGACATTCGGTAACCACCCCTGTTGTGGGTTCTCCTTTTACGGAAAATATTTCGCACTTCACGTGTCTTTTACTGAAGTCATCCAGCAAGAATTTACACCGGTTTTGATTTTTACCTGTAACTATAAGAGGCTTGTTTCCGAGATTTAAAGCGTTATCCGCAATTTTTTCTGCGGAGCCTTCTCCGAAGATAATCCATTTCGCGGTTGCGAACTCAAATCGTGTTGCGTTCACCAGTCCGAATCTTCCGGAAATAAGTTTGTAAATTTAACACTGAATCTGGGTTCTGACATCATGTCGGCGACCGCGTCTCTCCATTTTTTGTAGTGGTCTGTTTCTTTATGCCTTGCTGGATCATCTGGGGTTTTATAAACTTCGCATAAGACGAACTTGCTTTTATC
>CAYRCN010000297.1:0-1909 GCA_964422805.1 uncultured bacterium
GCGGGTATTGAATTTTTGCAGGAGTATGTTATGGAGGTTTGTGAAGGGATTAAGGATCATCTTGTACGGGATGCTAATGATCCGGAGGATACACGCTGGGAATACACGTACCATCAGCGACTATTTGCATATGAAGCACCGGGTGTAAAACCTTTGGACCAGATTGAAATTATGTGTCAAAAGCTAACCGATAAGCCTTATACAAGGAGAGCACAGGCAATTACCTGGAAAGTGTGGGAAGACAACGACTGCTATGACCCTGCCTGCCTTCAAAGTCTCTGGTGCCGTATTACGGAAGAAAACGGGGAATCTTTCCTGAATATGAATGTCCGTTTCCGCTCGAATGACGCGTATAAGGCTGCATTTATGAACATATTTGCTCTTGTTCAATTGCAAACTAAAATCGCAAAAAGAATTTCAGAGATTTCCGGTAAGGATATTAAAATTGGGCGATACTGTCATTTAGCTGACAGCTATCACCTTTACGGTTCTTATTTTGAGGAATTTAAGGGGCGTTTCTTAGGGGCTCTTGAGAAGCGTACTTTCGAAGGACGTACGATGCGTTATGAAGATTTTCGCGAAATGATGGAAGCAGCCCGCCCGTCGATTCTTGAACGAGCAAAAAATATGGAGAGAGAATAAACTCGCTGTTAGCTGTTGGCTTTTGGCCGTTAGCTTCAAAAAAATAAAAAAGAGAAAGAAAACTTTAATCCCTATATCTAAAAATCTAAAAGAATTTTTGTTTGGGGTTCTGTTATCGTTTTTTAAAATTTTTAGTGGGGATGTGTGGTAAGCTAAAAGCAAAAGGCGAAGAGCTAAGAGCTCGGTGGTGGTGAGGTGGCAAAGGTGAAAAAATTGGAACCTATACGTATTTAACAGGGTCTTATTTGAAAAGGAGGATAAATGACAAAAAAGTATATTTCTATTATATTATTACTGCTGGGTTTTTCTGTGTTTTCAGGATGTGGCAGGAAGCCACCCGAAAGAGCTTTTTTAAGACCGCATCTCAGGCATCCGCATAGAGAAGAGGGGCCTGGAGATGTATCTGAAATTAGCCGTTGCAGAATAGATAAAATGGCTGAGGATTTAGGCTTATCCGCGGAGCAACTTGAGAAATTGAGAAATTTGGAAATGGAGATAACGAAAAAGCGTCTTGAGATGGAGCGAGTGAGAAAACATATGGAAAACGTTAAAGTAAAGATTGTCGAGATGGTGAAGGAAGACTCATTATCAAAAGAAGAAATTTTGAGTTTTATGAATGAGTTACATTCACTGGCAGAAGAGAGTAGGAAGGAGGCAGATATTTTCATTGCCGAGAGGCTAGCTAAGATGCATTCGATTCTCACAAAAGAACAGCGGGAGAAGTTAGCGAAAAAGCTTGAAGAATTTGAGCCGAGAAGAAAGTTTAAACCGAAGAAAGATATAAAATAATTATGAATCAGGAGGCTTTTGCCTCTATTGTAGAGGAAACAAAAGGTGTTGTTTTGAAAGCTATTAGAAAGAGTCTGTTTTCTGAGTATTATTATGCGATAGATGATGTGGTTCAGGAAACTTATATAAGAGCGTATAGGAGTCTTGTTAAGAATAAATTTAAGGAAGAATCGAAGCTGTCTTCATGGTTATACACAATTGCAAGGAATGAGTCGATAAGAATGAATAAAAAATTAAAGTCGGGAGAAAGAAGAAGAGAAAAGTATATGGAAAGGAATATAGAATATCTGAATGGTGACGGAAGAAATAATGTAGAAGAAAAAATAGAAAAGGATGATTTGCTCAACAAACTAAGTGAGGCTGTAAAAAATCTTCCGGATAAGTATGAGAATGTTATTGATTTATATGTAAAGGGTTTTAACGAAAAAGAGATAGCAAAATTCCTTTCGATTTCCCGGGGAACAGTAAAGTCAAGAAT
>CAYRCN010000298.1:0-1902 GCA_964422805.1 uncultured bacterium
TTGATTGTTTGACGTTAGGAGCTAAAGGTTGGAAGCGCCATTCTCTTACCGCTTCCATTGCACTGTTGTCGAAAGATAGACCTCCTGTTTTTACAATCCTGACAGTTTTTATTGTCCCGTCGGGATTTGCTTCTATTTCTAAATTTACTTGAGTGTTCTCGCTTTCGTTATCAGGATACTCTGGTTTTTTAAAATGTATTATTTTTCTTTTCGAAAGCTCACCGGCTAATCTATAACCTTCTCTTTCGCCGCTTTCCGTTTCGCCTCCTTCATAAGGCGGTTTCTCAAGAGGAGATAAGCTTTTCTTTGTTCTTCCGGTGCTCACGGGAATATCTCCTTCAAGAGAAAAGATATCTTCGGTTCCTCCTATTTTTGCCAGAGCCCCCATTTCTTTGATATCTTCTATTGTTTGAAAACCAAGAGTGACAAATTCTTCCCCAGGATATTTCAGATTGACTGAAACGAGTGAGAAGAATATAATAAGGACAGCGTATATAATTATTGTATATACCAGAGAAACTATTTTCTTATTCACTCTATTTCCGGTGTGGTAGCTATTACAAATTTACTTGCCCCACTTTTTTTGACCATTTCCATAACCTTTACGGTCATATCGATAGTAACATCACGGTCGGCTTTTATCAATATGACTTTATCGCCGACATCTTTAAGGAGATAAGGGAAACTGGAAAGTTGAACGGGTTTATCCTCAAGATAAACAGCTCCGCTTTTAGTTATTGTTATGGTTATTTTCTCCTGTGTTACTGCTTCCTTTGTAGCTGTTCTTGGTAGAAAAACCTTTATTCCCGGTTGGACAAGATATGTGGAGGTTAGCAGAAAGAAAATTAAAAGAAGTAGTACTATGTCCGCCATAGAAATGACCGGAAACGTAATTTTTCTTTTGAATCTTGATTCCATAGACATCTCAATTACTCTATAAATGCTGCTATCTCGGAAGTTACCCTGTCGATGTCATTAATTATTCCATTCATCCTGTCGGAAAGAGCATTATATATCAGGAGAAATATAATTCCGACTGCAAGACCGGCGGCTGTTGTTACAAGAGCTTCCCATATTCCGCCTGCTAGTCGGGAAGGGTTAACCCCTCCGCCCAGTACTTCGATTTGCATAAAAGCTTTTATCATTCCTAAGACTGTACCGAAAAAGCCGAGCATGGGTGCTATGGAACCCATAGACGCAACGATACCTAAACCGCTTTCCAGTTTTTTTAATTCTGCAGCAGCGCTTGCGTTCATAGCTTCTTTTTTTTCGGAAATAATTCCCTGGATCATTACTCTTGTTACAGGGGTGTCCTGGCCCCGGATTTCTTTGATTGCCTCTTCAGGGCTTTTTTCTTTTAACCAGGCACAGACTCTTTTCAGTAAATCTTCTATCGGACTCTGACTTCTTTTGTAATATATAAATCTATCTATAGCAAAGTAGATACCTACAAATAATGAAATGCCTATCGCAATCATTGTCCATCCGCCTTTAGCGAGAATCGACATTAAACTCATTTACCCTCCTTTAATTGATTTACGATTGAACCACAAAGCACACAAAGACCACAAAGTCTATTTTTTTATTTTTCTTTTTCATCTATTTTTTCCCCATCAACTCATTCTCTACTTTACTCATCTACTCAATTTTTTATATTTTATGTAATAGGGCTTGTAAAGTCAAGGAGGAATAAATCTGTTGGTCTGTGGGTCTGTTAGTCCGTTGGTCTGTTTTTTAACCCACCAACACACCCACGCACTAACGCACCAACAAGTTTTTAAAGTCTTGACACCTTGATATTTTTTTATATACTTGTATATTAATTTATGGGATTTGTAGTTGCTATTGATGGTACATCCGGTTCAGGTAAATCGACGACAGCCAAAAAAGTTTCGGAGCTAC
>CAYRCN010000299.1:0-1898 GCA_964422805.1 uncultured bacterium
ATCTTGCGGATTATAAAGTTCATATTATTAATAGCAGTAAAGGTACAGGAGCTATTACCAGGGTTATGATAGATATGCAGCTTAACAACAAATACTGGAGCACGGTTGGAGCTTCTGCAAATATAATTGAAGCAAGCTGGACGGCTCTTTCCGATGCTATGGAATATGGGATATATCTGGAGGGATAGAATTGGATATTCAAAGAGACCTTTCTGTAATATTCAAAGATAAAGAATGGTTTAAGAAAACTTTGATAGGGGGAGCTTTTTTAACGATACCACCTTTGTTTATTTTCTCCTTTGGTTTTATTGCTAAATTTATACATGAGCGCCTGGAAACGGGTAATAAAGCGCTCCCTTCTTGGGATAATTGGGGTTCCCTGTTTCTGAAGGGAGTCGAGTGGGGATTAATAACCGTATTTTATTTTGCTATACCTATATTTATTTTATCTTTGCTTCCGGGATCTGTGATACAATTTTTGGTAAATCCAAAATTTGTAATATCGAGTTTAAAAATCGGTGGTTTCTTTATACTTTCCCTTTCGTTCTTTTTAGGCTGCATCGCAATGTTTTTTCTACCTATGGGGCTAATTCTTTTTTCTGACTCCGGATCTTTTATTAATGCAACTAGATTTCAAAAAATATATCAGCATATTAAAAACAAACTTGCTCCTTACCTTGTCACATATATGCTGATGATTTTCCTTATGGTGTTTAATTTCCTTTTGCACCTTGTATTGAATACTTATATTATTCCTTTTGGATTAATACTGGCTTATTTTCTTTTTGTTTGGTTCGTATTTTTGATTCTACTGATCTCTGCTTCTTTATTTATCGAGAGTTTTTAACTTATTAACCAGATTTTTGAGGGAACGGGTACGAAATAATTTTTCAGGGATTATAAGTTCCCAATTGTCTTTATCATTTTTGCTGATAGTCAGTTCTGCTTTCCTGATTAACGTATCGTCCTTAAGAAAAACATTTAAAATATATCCGTTTTTTTGTTTTGTGCACTTCAGTAATTTCGAAACAGAATATTGTTTACAGATTGTTTTGCCACAGATTTTTTCTAATTTTGATTCGGAAAAATTTACCAACATAATTTTAGCCGGTATTTTGTACTCACGCATTCGGAAACTAATTTCCGGATTGGCTTTCTTCTGGAACATCATATAGAAGATTTCCTTGCCTTCGTTTCTCCATTTTTTCTCGTATTTTGTGGAAAAGTGATCGGAAAGTTCATTTGTCCAGCCTTTTTGGAATAAAGGTTCCCATAGATGCACAGCAGCTACTTCTTCGAGTATAAAATCCCTATAGAACGGATCGTCAGTCGCGATAATTATTTTCCCTTTATTTGTGGAACAGGAAGCTGCTATCTTCAAAAATTCTCTGTCAAGTAATCTATTTTTATAATGTTTTTTCTTCGGCCATGGGTCGGGAAAGTTAAGGTATATATGAGAAAGTGATTTCTCGGGGATTAAAACAATAAAGGCGGCTTTCGCTTCCAGGCAAACTATTTTTACGCCGGGTATGTTAGTTTTTTCAATAGTTTTCTTAGCTCTCCGGAAAGATTCTATTGCGTAGTCGATACCGAAAAAGTTTCTCTCAGGATGAAGTTGTGATTTTTTAATTAGGAATTCACCATTCCCGAAGCCGATTTCACAATCAACGGGATTTTTGTTTCCATAAACTTTTTCCCAGTCCACAGGTTTATCTAAATCTCTCCAATTCACCCCTATATCCATATATTAAAATTAATTCAGGCTTTATATTTGTCAAGGGTTTGAAGCGGCAAAGCCGCTCAAATTAAAAAATCAAATATCAAAATAGCAAAATACAAATCGAAATTCAAAAATTAATTCAAAAAAAAGTAACAACAAATTATACAAATAGCACTAA
>CAYRCN010000300.1:0-1896 GCA_964422805.1 uncultured bacterium
GAATATACGGAAATAAAGTACGAAGGATACGGTCCGGGCGGAGTCGCTTTATATATCGAATGTTTGACCGATAACAAGAACAGGACTGCATCCGATATGAGACACGCAATGGAGAGGCATGGAGGAAAATTAGGGGCGGAGGGATGTGTTTCTTATCTTTTCGAAAAGAAAGGATTGATATTCGTACCGAAAACGGGCTCTTCTGAAACGGAAGTTTTCGATGCGGCTATTGAAGCAGGCGCGTTGGATATAAACGAAGAGAAAGATACCTACGAAATCCAGACTAACCCTGCCGATCTCCACAAAGTTTATAAGGCCTTAAAGGAAAAGAATATACCAGTTGAACATTTTGAGCTTACTTTTCTACCTACAGCTACAAAGAAAGTGGACGATAAGGATGCCAGGAAAATACTCAAACTTTTGTCCATACTGGAAGACAGCGAAGACGTTCAGCAGGTTTATTCCAATTTCGATATAGCGGATGAAATACTTGAGGAGATAGGTTCCGAGAATTGAAGATATTAGGAATAGATCCGGGGCTTTCCCAGACAGGAATAGCTATACTATCAGAAGAAAAAGGTAAAACGAGACATTCCTGGAAAACCGTCGGGCATAAAGCAAATAAAGAGAGACTTCACAATTATTTCAAATCACTGTCTGAACTCATAAGTACTGAAAAGCCGGACCAGGTTGTGATAGAAAATATTTTCAAAGGTCCTAATACGAAAACACTTATAAAGATAGCTGAACTCCGCGGTGTTTATCTCCTGTTGACCCAAATGGAGGGTTTGCCCATACAGGAATTCACGCCACGCGAAATCAAACAATCTGTAACCGGCTCCGGAGCTTCTTCCAAAGAACAGGTAAGGTATATGGTAAAGAAAATATTGGGTATAAAGGAAGAAATCCCACTGGATGTTTCCGATGCTTTTGGTGCAATAATTTGTTACCTCAACAAAAACAATAAATATGCTGGAATCAATTAAGGGAATAGTTTTAGACATAGAGAAAGAAAAAATCAGCGTTAACGTTGGTGGTTTTGGTCTTCTGGTTAATACGGTTGTGGAAAGTGAGATTCCCACTATAGGCGATGAAATATTTTTATATACTCATCTATCAATAACTCAAAACGGCATAGATATTTACGGCTTTGAGAACAAAACGGAAAGGGAACTTTTCAGGACTATTATTAAGGTTCCTAATATCGGACCCAAAACCGCTTTTTCTCTGATGCTGGGGTTGGGGGGGCATGGTATTAGGAAAGCTCTGGATGCTAATGATCCGGAACCAATATCGAAAGTAAAAGGCATAGGCAGCAAAACTGCCAAGAGATTAATCCTTGAGCTGAAAGACAAGTTGAAATTGGCTCCGAAGAAAGAATTCGAAGAAGCTAAAAAAGCTCTTATTGCGATAGGTTACAGTTCGAAAGAAGCTGAGCAAGCAATATGCGAAGCCGTAAAAGATACCGATTATCTTTCGGTAGATGAAATAGTTAAAAAGGTATTGAATCAAATATGAGAATCACATCACCCTCGAAAGACCCAACCGATGTTCAGTACGAGAAAAGCCTTCGCCCCAAATCTTTCGCGGAGTTTATCAATCAGGACAAAGTCAAAGAGAATCTTGAAGTGTTTACAAAAGCGGCAAAAAAGAGGGAGGATCCTCTCGACCATGTTCTTCTGTTTGGTCCTCCGGGGCTAGGGAAAACGACACTTGCCCACATTATCGCAAAAGAGATGGAGGTTGGCATTACTGCTGTTGCTGGCCCGGTTCTCCAGCGTCCGAGAGACCTTGCCGGAATTCTCACGAAACTTCACCGTTTTGACGTGCTCTTTATAGACGAAATACATCGAGTTAATAAAGACGTAGAAGAATATTTATATCAAGCTATGGAAG
>CAYRCN010000301.1:0-1879 GCA_964422805.1 uncultured bacterium
AAAAAGGAGGAAAGCAAAATGGCAAAAGTAGCTATTGAAATGGTAAAAAAATCGGGGGTGGACTTAGACAAACTGTTAAAGTTGCTGGTTAAAAACGCATCGGCAGAGCTAACGACTTATTACTACTACACGATCTTAAGGGCAAATCTTATCGGACTGGAAGGAGAAGGAATAAAAGAGATTGCGGAAACCGCAAGAATCGAAGACCGCAATCATTTTGAAGCTTTGATGCCCAGAATATACGAACTCGGCGGCGAACTGCCGGGCTGTATGAAGGAGTTTCATGATTTGTCTGCCTGCCCGCCCGCGTCTCTACCAAAAAAACCGGATGCAAAAGCAATATTAAAGGTACTTGTAGAAGCGGAGCGGTGCGCAGTCAGAGGATACACAGAAATATGCCATATGACTGCAGGTAAGGATCACCGAACGTACGATTTAGCTCTTGCAATTCTTAACGAGGAAATAGAACATGAATCATGGTTTTCCGAGTTCTTAGGAGAAGGACCATCAGGACATTTCTTACGCCGAGGAGATACTTCCCCGTTTGTTTCAAAGTTTTTAAAGTAAGTATACCTCCTGGAAGATTACCCCGAAAAATTCGGGGTAATCTTCTATAATTCCAAAAATTTTTCTAACACCAGAAATTTACTTTACATAAAAGCAAGAATCTGCTATTGACTAAAGTTATCTACCCACGAAATGATCTACAATCCAGCCTAAAGCTACGACAATTATTACGATTGGAACCCAGGGTATGTGCGCCTTCAAGACATCCAATTCGTTTAAGAGCCAAAAGATACCAATAAGCAAAACAATTATTGCAAAAGTTGGAAATACCCCATTTTTTTCTTCCGCCATAATTTTACCTCCCGTTTTGTTTAAAAAATATAAAAGAATTCAAGTAAAAAGTCAATAAGTTAAACCCTTATTAGAAAACTAACTTCCTGCCTTGACTTATTGCAAAAAGCACGTATTTTACTCGCAGAAAAATGTAGTTAGGAACCTTCAAGATCTCGAGGAATCTATCTGTGGTCTTTCCCTTTTATTTCCCTTCTGGTTTTGCCGGTTATACGTAGAGATACTCATGCTTTTGAAAGAGTATTCTAATCTAATTACATTTTCAAAACAATGTAAATATTCAAACCTATAAGGAGGCAAAATGAATATATACGTAGGAAATATTTCGTGGGATTTAACCGAGGAAGATTTAAAGGGCGCCTTCGAAGCTCATGGACAGGTATCTTCGGCTAAAATTGTTACAGACAAATACACGGGCAGGTCAAGAGGATTCGGTTTTGTAGAAATGCCGGAGAAAGCAGAAGCCGAAGCAGCAATTAGTGGTTTAAACGGTAAAGAACTAAAAGGCAGAGAAATTGTAGTAAATGAAGCTCGGCCACGCCAGGAAGGTTCTAAAGGTAACAGAAGGAATAGATCCGCTCGCGGTGACCACTCTAGGTGGTAAAGTAGCAATCGACGTATAAAGTTTGTTTATATCTAAGGGGGCAGTGCTAAAAAATCCGATGTGCATAATTATTGCCCCCAAACAAATATAAATAACTATATTCTTGTGGTAATACTAACTCGTAACCGAAAAATCCTCCTATCTTGTAAAAGAAAAAATTTGTTAAGTTTGAACAAATGTTTTTAGACCCTTTACTTCTGATTGTTTTATGTTATAATTGTATAAACACATTCGTCTAAGATTATATTTAATCGCATGGAATAGAAATTTGGGAAAGTTCCCAATGTCTGTGTGGACATCTTAAGAGGGATAAATAAAAGGAGCTATGAATGTTTGTTAAATTAATATCACCCCGGTCACCTGTTTCATTCGTTAGCGAAAGAGAAAAGGCTGTAAATTTCTCGCGTCTTAGTCTCG
>CAYRCN010000302.1:0-1840 GCA_964422805.1 uncultured bacterium
CCGCGTTAATTTTGAATGTTGAATTTTAAATTTTGAATTAGAAATTCCTTATACTTTCTCTTTACTGGTTTTTACAATTGAGGTTAAAATTCTAATAATTTCATCAATCTCTTTAATATATGTTTCGAAATCACAATTTACAATCTGAGATTCTTTAATCAATCTTAGCCAATATTTAGTTTCTCGTGCTTCTTTTGAAGAAATAGCCATTTTGTTTGTAAAATCCTTTTTGCTATGAGCCGCAGAAGCCTCTTCGATATTTGCACCAATACTTGTCCCACTTCTTAGAAGTTGTTTAGACATAACTTATTCATTGTTTGCGATCATTTGTTTATACAAATCGATTATCTTCAATGCAAAATCAAAACTTTTATCTCTAATTAAGTTCTCTTTCATTTCGTACTCTTTTTTAATTCAAAATTTATTTTTTTTAAGTTTTTCATTCAAAATTCAAAATTGCCATAGTTTATAATTATTTTCGTTTTTGGATCCCCGTATATCCTTTAAGTGGATTTTATTAACGGGATTAGCTTATTTTTCATGATGGTGTCCCAGCTGAAATAATCTATACTGGTTTTTCGATCCTGTACGGTTTTGTTTTCCTTTAGAAAAAATTCGATTTGTTTTGCGATTTTATTCGGTTTTTCATCGAGGTCAAAGAACATATGAGATTTGAAATGTTTTTCTATTTCTTTAAGCGGGGGTATATTTGAAAGGGCTGCGGGTAAGCGAAATAGAGATGCTTCTATTGCAGGCAGTCCAAAACCTTCCATCTTGCTGGTAATAAGGAGGAAATCTCCGAGAAAATAAAAACTTTCAATATCTTTTATAAGGCAGTGTTCTGAGAACAGTATTAAATTAACGTTTTTTTCTTTCGCTCGCTTTTTAAGTTCTTTTTTGTATGTAGAAAAATTGAGATTGTGCGGGTCGGGTGGTGCCGATAGCAGGAGTAAAGGGTCTCCCTTCAGTTCGGAGATTATATCTATTGCGAGTTCAAAATTCTTTCTACGGGTTAGCCTTGAAGGGAAAATGGCGATAGGGTAGTAGGAAAAAATTTCTAATTTTTTTGCAGCTTTTTTTATATCGGGAGGGAGTACATTATAGGGATCTATTCCGTTATGGATAACGGTTATATTTTTCTTTTTAATCCCGAAAAAACGAGAAATTAATTCTCTTCTGTAATTTGTTACTGTTACCCATTTTATGCCGGGAGTGGGGTTTGCTATTAATTTAAGTGGGGAATCTCCCGGAGGGGGTAAGTCGTACGTTGGATCCACATAAGAAAGATCGTGTACCCAGCCTATGGTTTTAATTTTTTTTGAAACGTGGGTTAAAGCTCCAGTTGCTACCAGATTAAAATGCATGGTAAAGAGGTTGTGAACGATTAAAAGATCGGATCCTTTCAGAGCTTTAAGTATTTTTCCTTTAACTTTTTCTACTTCAGAAGCAAAATTAGCCGGGGTTTTACCCTTTAGTATCTTTTGAAACATTTCTTTATAATAAGAAGATTTTAATTCGGGAATGAAAAAATCAGGCGCTCCATCTCCGGCTATTGTATTTACCCGAAAGTTCTTTGCTTTCAAAAGCTTTGCGTGTATGTCAACAGTTAGTTCGACTCCTCCGATTACCGGCAAAGCCGAGTAGTGAAGGATGGAAACTACTTTTCCCATCTCTCGAGAAGATAAGATTTATTTCTTTCGAAAGTTAGAGCAGCCTCCTCGATAAGATTTTCAAAATCATCGTTTTGCATTTTAACCGAAGCTTGATAAAGAGAAGCGACTCTCAGATTGTACAAAGGAAGAAGTGTGTTTAATAGCTTTGCGTGATGTCTTTTTTGGTG
>CAYRCN010000303.1:0-1833 GCA_964422805.1 uncultured bacterium
TGAGAAAAGCCAACAGAACCCCAGGTAAAGCCCCAAACGGATGACAGACTTCGCAGGAACTCTAATCCTGCGAAAACAATCGGGAACAAATAGGCATAGCCAATTTTATTTAATTTATTATACAAAATACCCGAAAAACCGAAAAAAGAAGAAAGATATACAACCAGAAGAAAAGAACCAAGTACTACAAGCGGAACAATTGTGCCCTCTACAACATTCGAGAAAGGAACCCAGTAAAGAAGCGTAGAAAAAAAAGCAAATCCCATAATAAAACCCTTCAAGAAAGGATATTTTCCGTCTCGAAGAGAATAAAAAAAAGGGATAAAAGAGAACCAGGCAAGAATGGAAATATTAAAAGGAGCAAAAGAAAGGGTTAAACAAAACCCGCCTAAAACCAATAAAGCATAATCAACAGAAGATTTATTAAAACGATTTAAAAATGCCAACATGATTAGAAAGAAACTCAGTCCAGATGAACTTCTTTCTTCTCCTCCGCCGATTGGTAAGCCGCGTCTACTATTTTAGCAATTTTGTAAGCATCTTTCCAGGTATTTTCTTCTAGATGTTTTCCCCGAACAGCGTTTATGAAATAATCTATAAGACCGTGATAAGAAGCTTTCACCGGGTGCTTGGGGATATTAATTGGAGTAATATCCTTAACTTTGTTATCCTCCAACTTTTTTATCTTCAGTGGATTTAAAAGTCCAACACCGTCGCTTCCGTAAAGGTTAAAATAAGTGAAATCCTTTTCAAAAAGAAGAGTCCAGCCTACTTCAAGCAAAAGATATTTTCCGTCTTTATAGCGCAGGAATACTATCCCGGAATCTTCAATTTTATCAGTGGTATGAAATCCCGCGATAACCGAAGAGACATCAGAACCTAAAAGATAAGTAACATAACCAAGAATCTGCACCCCTAAGGTCATTATCGCTCCCCCTCCGGACTTCAAAGGATCTCTTCTCCACCCATCAAGATGTTCCTCATGCAGAGATTTAAGCCATCCCGCCTTAGCAAAGGAAAGCTTACCTAATTCTCCTCCGAAAACAAGTTCTTTTAATATTCCGACATCCGGCCTAAACCTTCCATTGAAAGCAGGCATTAACACCAAATCAGAGGAATCGACAACTTCTCCCAAACGCTTCACCTCTTTGGAGTCAAGGCCAAGAGGCATCTCGCAGAGAACATTTTTCCCATACTCAATCGCAGAAATAGCCATGGGAGTATGCAGATAGTTGGGTGTGGCTATAATAACCACATCGATTTCCGAATCCTGCAACATTTTTTCGTAATCTACAAATATCTTTTTTATGTTATACATCCTAGAAAGAATTTCTACCTTCTCCCTGTTTGATTCTGAAACTGCTTCAAGAACCAGATCTTCTCTTTCGGCAATCACCGGCAAATAGCCAACTTGCGCGACCGCACCCGCACCCACCAAACCAATTCTTATTTTATTTTCCATCAGCTCCCTCAATAAAAACTCTATTGTCTTTTATTTTTAACTTATTCTTTGAAAAAAGATCTATAGCCTCGGGATATATCCTGTGTTCTTCTTTTAAAATTCTACTTGAAAGACTCTCCTCCGTATCATCCTGGTAAACAGGCACCACCGCCTGCAGGATTACAGGACCTCCGTCTACATCTCCTGTTACAAAGTGAACTGTAGCACCGGCAAAGCGTACACCATAATCCAGTGCTTTTTTCTGGACATGGAGACCTTTAAAAGACGGTAAAAGAGAAGGATGAATGTTCATCATTTTCCATTTAAACTCTGCTACCATTTTTTCCTTTACTATCCTCATAAATCCAGCGAGACATACAAGATCAACTTTG
>CAYRCN010000304.1:0-1814 GCA_964422805.1 uncultured bacterium
AATTTCTCAAGAATCCTTCTAAATTCAAGAAATTAGGTGCTGAAATTCCGAAAGGTGTTTTACTCGTTGGTGCACCTGGTACGGGGAAAACTCTTCTTGCGAGAGCTGTTGCCGGTCAGGCGCGAGTTCCTTTTTATTCTATAAGCGGATCTGATTTTGTGGAAATGTTTGTGGGGGTCGGCGCTTCCAGGGTCAGAGATCTCTTCAGGAAAGCAAAAATAAATACTCCCTGCATAGTTTTTATTGATGAGATAGATGCTGTAGGTCGCTACAGGGGAGCCGGAATTGGCGGGGGACATGACGAGCGCGAACAAACGTTAAATGCTCTACTTGTGGAAATGGATGGATTCGATCCGAATCAGGGTATTATTATTCTTTCTGCAACTAATAGACCCGATATCCTTGACCCTGCGTTACTTAGGCCGGGTCGTTTTGACCGAAGAGTGGTTGTTCCAATGCCCGATATGAAAGGTAGGGAAGCTATACTCAAGGTTCATACGAAGAAAATACCTTTAGCCGATAATGTAGATTTATCCGTGTTCGCCAAAACCACTCCCGGTTTCAGCGGGGCTGATATACAAAACTTATGTAATGAGGCGGCTTTAATTGCAGCCTCAAGAGGGAAAAATAAGGTAGAGAACGAGGATTTCGATGAAGCGAAAGATAAGATTTTAATGGGAAGAGAAAGGAAATCGATGATATTGTCTGATGAAGAAAAGAAACTTATTGCGTATCATGAAGCAGGGCATACTCTTGCTTCGCTTTTTACCGAGAAAAGCGATCCTATTCATAAAGTAACCATAATTCCTCGAGGAGCTTCTCTTGGGTTGACTCAGCAGTTGCCTCTTGATGATAAAAGGACTTATTCTAAGAAATATCTTGAAGCCAGGTTGGTCGTTTTGCTCGGCGGAAGAGCGGCAGAAGAGTTGAAATTTGATACAGTATCAACCGGTGCCGGTAATGATCTTCAGAATGCAAGCGAAATTGCGAGAAAGATGATATGTGAATGGGGTATGAGTGATAGTCTTGGCGCTGTTACTCTTGAGAGGGATACCGACGGTATCTTTCTGGGTAAGCGTCTTGCCAAAGAAAGAGAGTATTCCGAGGAAACTGCCCGTCAGGTTGACCTTGACATTAAAGGGTTTGTGGAAAAAGCTCATAATACGGCAAAAGATATAATTAAGAAAAATAAAACCAAACTTGATGAAATAGCTAATGCTCTGCTTGAGAGAGAAGTTCTTACAGGAGAAGAAGTAAGGGAAATTGTTTATGGATCAAAAAAGAATAGAAAAAGCAATAAGAGAAGTAATTAAAGCCATCGGAGAAGATCCTGCTAGAGAGGGTTTAAAGCGTACGCCCGAGAGGGTGGCTAAGATGTACTCTGAGCTCTTTAAAGGTATAAATAAAAAACCCGAAAAGGCAATAAGAGTTTACAGTACACCGCATTATGATGAAATTATAATATTAAAAGACATCTCTTTTTATTCCTTTTGCGAACATCATCTTTTGCCTTTTTTTGGTAAGGTTCACATTGCTTATATACCTAAGGATGATAAAATAACCGGTTACTCGAATTTAGTGGAAATAGTTCAAATTTATTCGGAGCGCCTACAGTTACAGGAAAGAATGACCTCGGAAATTGCGGATTCTATAATGACTGTTTTGAAACCGATGGGAACCCTTGTAATTATTGAAGCAAGGCAGCTTTGTCTGGAAATTCAAGGATTGAAAAAAATTGGTCAGAAAACCGTGACTTCTGCTATAAGAGGCGCTTTTAAAAAGGAAACAACCCGTCTTGAGGCTTTGAATCTTAT
>CAYRCN010000305.1:0-1796 GCA_964422805.1 uncultured bacterium
CAAGTACGCCTGAGAGGATTCGAACCTCCAACCTGCGGATCCGTAGTCCGCTGCTCTTTCCAGTTGAGCTACAGGCGTAATATACTTTAAAATATACAATAAACCCCTTTACTGTCAAGACTAATAAAAACTTACATTTGTTCCTTTTAATTTGACACGAAAATACAGAAAATCAGGTAGATGGGTATATGAGTAGATGTGTAAATGAGTAAGAATAGTCAACCCATCCACCCATACACTCATCAACTCATTTACTAAATTTAAACCACAAAGCACACAATATAAAAGAGCTGGGGTAGAGTGGCTTTGTGGTCTTTGTGGTTATTATTATACGTTAGGGGCTTTATTACTCTAAGCGCCGAATTTATCCAGTCTTTCCGCGTGAGCAAGGAGAAGAGATGTCAAATATAAGGAAGGAATCCTACCTATGCTGCCCCTATAACATTCTCTCTCGTTAAATCCGGAAACACCGCTTATTCGAGCCCATTTGGAAACAATTAAAAGGGGCACTGGATGCCAGGAATGGGACTTATATGTAGCAGGCGTGGAATGGTCCCCAGTTACAGCCAAAACATCCGGAGATAATTTCATAATTTCGGGAATATAGCTGTCTGTTTCTTCTATTTTCTTGACCTTTTCTTCGAAATTTCCATCTTCTCCGTAAGAATCCACTTTTTTAATATGAATATAAAAATAATCGTAATCCTTATATGATTTTTTAAACACTGCAAACTCTTCTTCAACTGAGCCAGGAGTTCTGTCTACATCCATCCCTATCAATTGTGTTAAACCTCTATACATTGGATAATCGGCAATAGAACGCGCTTTTAGTTTATAGATTTCCTGAAAATGAGGTAAATCCGGATGACCTGAAATACCTCGCAGAACCGCCGCATTTGGTTTTTCATCTATACCATCGAGCGCTTTTTGAATTTCCTCTGTTAGCTTATTAATAATATCTGCTGTCCTTTTAGCTGATTTAGAGTCGTGAGTCGGCTCAGATTTAAGAATTTTCTCACCGACTTTTTGAGGATCCGTATCCGTAACATCCCCGCAAATATCCTCTCCTCTCAACTTGACCACAAAACGATGTTCTTTGCCGCTTGTAAAAGATATTTTTACTCCTTCTATTTCCGAAACTTCTTTGTTCAGGTGTTTTATTAACTTTTTATTTATTTCGGTCGCGATTCTTCCTGCTCTTCTGTCTTTAACAATACCTTTTTCGACTATACAAAAATTGCCTCTCGCGGCCAGGTCTCCTTTATTTACCTCGACCCCCACACCCAGAGCCTCGAGAATTCCTCTTCCGATCTGGTATTTAACCGGATCATAACCGAAAAGAGCAAGATGAGCCGGACCACTTCCGGGAGTAATCCCCGGGAAAACAGGATCCATCAAGCCGCATTCGTTTTTAGAAGCAAGTTTATCTAAATTTTTCGTTCTCGCGGCCTCAAGAGCCGTTTTTCCTTTATAGGGCAATCCTCCAAGCCCATCCATAACAAGTAAAACGATTTTTTTATCACTCTTCTTCGTAAGACTGGCAAGAATCGAAATTGTATCGTACACAAAACCTCCTACAATATTAAAAACACTTTTCTACGCGGAATCAATATAATGCTCATTCCAAACAGGATCGGTCAGCTCATGCATTTCTTTATCATAATCTAACAGCCCTTGATTGAATCCATTATCTTTTAAAGCAGTTGCGGCATCCTTATCTGCCGGATTTACATTATGCTTATTTATAACCTTAAGAAACCTTCCGCGATGATCTCTAATAAAACAGGGCATAATCC
>CAYRCN010000306.1:0-1787 GCA_964422805.1 uncultured bacterium
TGTATTTAAAAGTTCAGATTTCTTCTTATCGATAAAGGAATTGAAATTAGAAATACCACTAATACCTAAAATTTTCCCTTTTAACGGAAACAATCCGTTTTCTGATAAACTTTCCATAATTCGCTTATACATAAAGTATCTTGTTAAATTTTGCATTCTTTAACCTCTCATTAGTATTTTTATATTTTCTTTTATTGGGATAAGTATTTTATAATTAAAGTATTTATCTGCAAGAAAAATTACAGAAAAATATGCTAGAGCTCCGGTACAAACGAATATAATGAATTCGCGGATTCCATTTCCCATAATATTCTTTAATCCAAATATTATTAATACCGCTGTTATTCCACATATTGAAGGAAATATAATTGCATTAGCGAAATTTTTTATACCACATTTAATTATTTTTAATGCCATAAAACTAACACCAAGACTTGCAATAAAAATGCTCAAAAATACCGCAATCGATGTTCCTAATATACCCCCTATAATAGTGAAAGGGTAGACAAAAATAGTTAACACACTGAAACGAGCTATTTGCCACTTTGTATCTATTTTTGGCTTTCCCACTGCGTAAAACATATAACCTGATGTAGCTGCTAATGCCCTAAATAAACCAGCTAAAACTAAAATACGTACAGCAGGAACCATTGGCATCCATTTATCTCCTAAAAACAATCTGGTAAAATCTGGAGCAAGAACAAAAATAAAACTTGTAAGTGGTATGGATAAAAAAGCTGTAGTCTGTAGAATTTTTAAATATGCGTCTCGCAATCTTTGAATATTATCCTGCAGTTTGGAATAGGCCGGGAAAGAAACTCTAGAGATAACATTGCTTATTTGGGTAGCAGGAAGATTTGAAAACAAATATGCCATTTTATAAAATCCGAGCATGGTTATACCTAAACTCTTTCCCACTAGTACACTATCTCCCTGAGTTGTAAGATATATTAAGACATTTGAAAATAAAACCCATTTTCCAAATTTAAACAGGTTTAAAGCGTATTCTTTTTTGAACCGAAACTTGGGTCTAAAAGAGTTTATTAGGTATGAAACAATCATTCTTGCAAGATATGAAGTTATTGTAGAAATTACCAACACCCAAACATTTCTCAATAAAAAAACTATCGACATTACAACAGCAACATCTGTTATTATTTTACTTGCATCCCAAAAAAATTGTTTTTTAAAATTTAACTCTTTTACGAAATATACTGTTCCAGGGTTTACAAAGCCATTTATAAGGAAGGTAAAACTAATTACTCTAATAATGGGAATAACTGTTTCATTCTTAAAGAATATACTTATTATTGGAGCCGAAAATAAGAGCAGAAAAAATAGAGTAGTTCCTCGAACAATACTTACTGAAAAAGCAGTATCCAGATATTCTTCTATATTTTCTTTCTTCTGGATTAGAGCTGCGTTGAAACCCGTTTGAAAAGAAACCTCAAAAAGAGAAAGGGCTATTAAGGCTACTCCAAAAAGTCCAAAGTCGTTAGGAGAAAGCACTCTTGCGATTACTACATTTTTAGCAAAAGCAAGAAGCTGAGTGGTAGTTTGGGAAGTAAAAACCCAGAAGGCTCCTTTAACGACTTTCTTTTTTAGAGACTCTTTTTCTATTGTTGGTTCTGATATCATTAAAGATATTTGTTTAAAAGTTTTGTATTATTTCTATCCATAAATATCATAATTATCTAATATTTCCAACCTTGAATTTAAAGGGATTAACAATAAAGTCAAGGGATTCAAGCAACAAGTTGCTTGAAATCCAGATAAATGGATAAATA
>CAYRCN010000307.1:0-1781 GCA_964422805.1 uncultured bacterium
CGAGTCTTCCCCACTTTTTATAGAAATAACTTTTTTTCGGAAATGGAACTCTTTATTCCCAATCATAAGTTTACCATTAATTCCAGATGGGATAGAGACAGGACTTCCTCTATATTGGGAGATGAATTTAATCTTGATCTTGGAAATCTGAAGGTTTTGAATGATATAAAATTGGGATATACGGAGAGTCCGAAACTCGCTATCAATGAAGACCTCATTTACAGTATGGAACCCTTTTCTGTTCGTTCTTTCCTTAGATATTACAGTTATGGCTTCGTCTCCCGGGAAGGTATCGAATACATCGGCGGAAAGTTTAACTGGGGAATAAATCCCTCGTATAAATTTCCCACAGGTCTAAGTGTTTTTTCCGGTTTCTATCAGTCGGGACGATTGGATAGACCTCTACAAAATCAAGTACTCGATGGTTTTTCTTATCGCTTTCCCTTTAACCTTTCAGTAAATTTCACCAATAATGTAAATTGGAGCGGCGATAGAGACAGTGGCTATCGAAATTATTTGAGTCTATATTATTTCTTTTACGACAAGGGAAGGCTGAATTTTAGATATCAGAACAGTTATTACAACAGAAGAAATGAAAGTTTTGAATTGGAGGGAATTATTAACCTTCCGCACTCGAACGTTTTAGAAATGGCGGTTTCTAAGTCCGGAATTTACGGATGGGAGTATTCACTGGGAACTGTTCTACGAATAGGGTCGTCAATTCATGGAGATTTCAGATTACGGCATATGACCGAACAGGAGAGATTAAACTACAATGCTTCTCTTTCTTTCGATGGTAGAGGAGGTTTTTCAAGCAGAGTGTGTATTTCAGGTAATACTTCTACCGAATCGAGGGTTTATACAGTCGAGCTCGCCAAAAGAGGCTCCGTTGAGAAAGTCGGTTTCGGAGCAATAACCGGTATAGTGTGGCACGATGAGAATGGCGACGGAAAGAAACAAAAAGAGGAACCACCCTTAAAAGATATAAAAATTATTTTAGACGGGAAGAAAAGAATTGATGTAAACAGAATAGGTGAATACAGAATTGGTCCCATTCCCAGGGGAGAACATTCTGTAGAACTCGACATGAAAGGTGTTCCGGCTTTTTTAGGAAGGGATAGCCTGAAAAAAACAATAAAAACCGGTCTTGTTGATTTCAAGGTAATAAATTTTCCCATTTTCAGTCTCTCTTCGATTTCCGGAGCTGTATATTACGACAACAATCATAATTTCAGAAGGGACTCCGGGGAAGGAGGGGTTCCGAATGTTAAGGTAAGTATAATTCAGGGTGATTATTCAAGATATACCTATACAAACTTCTTCGGCGAATACTCTATTCAAAACATAGTTCCCGGAGATTATACTGTGCAGGCTTCCCGTTTTCCTCCGGGTTATGATTTAAGCCCGAGGGGCTTTGTTTTATATCTACAATTAACCGCCAGCATGAAAAAAGAAGGACTCAACTTCGGAATAGCAAAACCTGTTAAAAATATTGAAAGAAAAGAATTTTAAAAATAATGGAGGTGTAACCATGAAAAAATTATTATATCTGTTTTTTCTTATACCGTTTGTAGCACCGGGATTATCCTCTACAGGCGTGGGCGTCGATAAAACTACAGCAAGTGTAGTCTTACCCATGGGTATAATAGACATGATCTGGATTACAGTTCAACGCAATACTATTACATGGGATTTCACCGAGATTGACCGAAACGCAAATAATCCCCCTTTCCCCCCGGTTTCTTTCCCGGAGTACTATGAACCCAGCCGACCTAATACCA
>CAYRCN010000308.1:0-1774 GCA_964422805.1 uncultured bacterium
TACGTAATATTTCAAGTCAAAAACATACATTGATTTTAATAATTTTAACAATAGAAAACCATCTTTTAAAAAATTAAAAGACTCTATTTTTTTTATTTTATGTTTTAATGGAATTTTGACGTATTGGTAAGAAGTATCTCTTTTAGAGCTCTGGCAACAACAATATGTTAATTTATAATCCCCGAATCTACTCCCAACATTTTTATATATCTCCCTGTTTGTGTAGATACTATAATAAAAGTGTGAAAAAAGTCAACCCCCTTAGTTTGCCACAGAGACACAGAGAACACAGAGAAATACGAAACTTCTTGGTTTAGAATTGTAAATTGCAAGTTGTAAATTGTAAATTTAAAATTTAAAAAACATAATAGGACACAGATGAACGCAGATTTTAAAGATTTATTAGTGTTATTTAAAACCCACCCCACAACACCAAAAAAGTTTTTATTTTTTTTACTTATCTACCAAATAGGAGAATTTACCTTTTTATTTTCAAGGAATCGGTTTATTGTATATTGTAAGAAAAATAACGTGAAGAAGAAAGTGGCAATAATTAAAAGATTTGTTTTGAAATGATCACTAAGGATTAGCCTAACTTTAAAAGCCAGAATTAATAGGATGATTCCTCCAGCCGAATTAATTAAGTCGATTAAGGGGTCAAGAGTAAGAATTATACGTATCAAATCCGTTTCCAAAATGAATATTGAGAAAATTAACATTACTATGTATATTGCAGGTATTATTGAAAGGACCAAAAGAAAAATTATAAAAATACCGCTAAGTTTTCTCTCTGAATTCAGGTCATTAAACGTGTCTTTGCGATTTAAAAACCAAACTGGAATATAAATCCCACCGGTAATTAATACGAGTAGAATCATTTTTTTCTGTAATTGTCCATCCATTGTAACCTACCTAATTTTTAAAGGTATTTTGATTTTACTCACAAAGATAGTTTAATCTATGTCAAATTACTAACCACCAGATCACCGACTTCGGAAGTCGAATATCCCATCTTGCCCGCGGAAAGACTTTCCAGCTTTTCTTTAACGACTTTTTTAACCGAATTCTCGACGGCTTTTGCCGCTTCTTCTTCCCCGAGGGTGTCTAACATCAACGAAAGCGCGCATATCGCGGCTAAGGGATTTATAACATTTTTACCCGTGTACTTTGGGGCACTTCCTCCTATCGGTTCAAACATTGAGACACCTTCAGGATTAAGATTACCTCCCGCGGCAATACCCATACCGCCCTGAACCATTGCTCCAAGGTCGGTAATAATATCGCCGAACATGTTGTCGGTAACTATTACATCGAACCACTCGGGATTTTTTACCATCCACATACAAGTAGCGTCGACATGAGCATAATCGGTCTTAATATCGGGATAGTTTTTAGCGACTTTGTAAAAAGTCCTTTCCCATAAATCGAAAGCAAAGGTTAAAACATTGGTTTTTCCACACAAAGTAACCTGTTTTCTTTTATTTCTCTTCTTAGCGTATTCAAATGCAAATCTTATACAGCGTTCTACACCCTTATAGGTATTGATGCTTTCTTGTATGGCAACTTCATCCTGCGTATCTTTTTTTAAGAAACCACCTGCACCACAATATAAACCTTCGGTGTTTTCTCTTACAACGACAAAATCTACGTCTTTTTCTTCTTTTCCCGCTAAAGGGCAGAATCTCTTATCGTAAAGTATCACGGGTCTTAAATTTATGTACTGGTCAAGCGCAAAACGCAAATTAAGTAAAATCCCTTTTTCTAAAATACCGGG
>CAYRCN010000309.1:0-1768 GCA_964422805.1 uncultured bacterium
GCTTTATTATTCCTTCTCTTGTTTCGTAACAGAGGTTCAAACCTCTAAATTTGCTGTACCTATGCTCTAGAACATCTACCACCCGTAAACCTTGAACATTATGCTCAAATCCACCATGGCCTTTCATAAGTTCGTTTAATTTAGATTCCCCCGCATGTCCAAAAGGAGTGTGTCCGATGTCATGTGCCAGACTTATTGCTTCGGTAAGAGATTCGTTTAAGCGGAGAGCTTTTGCGATTGTTCTTGCGATTTGCTGAACCTCAAGTGCATGGGTCAGTCTTGTCCTGTAGTAATCTCCTTCGTGATTTACGAATACCTGCGTTTTATATTCCAATCTTCTGAAGGCGGTGGAGTGAATAATCCTGTCTCTGTCCCGCATGAAATGAGTTCGGTAAGAAGGGGGAGGTTCGTCGTATACTCTTCCCTTGCTTTTACCGGAAAAGACCGCATACGGCGCAAGAGTTTTTTCTTCGACTTCTTCAAGCTGTTTTCTTAGATTTTTCATATAAAGAAGAATTTGTTAAGATTTCAGGTTCCGCTTCAGATATTAGTATTGTGTGTTCAAAATGCGCAGACAGTTTTCCGTCCCCGGTAACAACGGTCCAATTGTCTCCCAGTATTTTGACTTCATGACTCCCGGCGTTTATCATGGGTTCAACCGCGATTGTCATACCTTTTTTTAATCTGGCTCCGACTCCTTTATTTCCAAAGTTGGGTACAGCTGGATCTTCGTGTAGATTTTTCCCGACCCCGTGACCCACAAAATCTCGCACGACATTGAATCCTGCATCTTCAGCTGTTTTTTGAATGGCATTTGAAATATCTCCTACTCTATTATCCTTTTTCATTTCTTGAATTGCATTATAGAGCGCTGTTTTCGTGACGCTCAAAAGCTTTTCTGCTTCCCCCGTCAATTCGCCTATGCCGAAAGTGTAAGCGGCATCACTGAAAAACCCATTATATTTAACCCCAACGTCTATGCCTACAATGTCTCCTTTCTCGATTAATCTTTCGTTGGGGATTCCATGAATTACAACTTCATTAATAGATATGCATGAAGAAGCAGGGAAACCTCTATAGCCCTTAAATGCAGGATACGCATTATTTTTTTTTATAAATTCTTCGATTTTCCTGTCCAGGTCCTTTGTTTTCATTCCTTCTTTGATTATATCGTTTATGTATTCGAAAGTTAGGCTGAGGATTTTGGAAGATTCTTTAATTCCTTTGATTTCTTTGTCGCTTTTGATGATTATCATAAAAAGATAATAAATAGCTGTTCACTTTCTGTCAAGGTAAAATTGCTTATTCTTTTAAGCTCTTGATTTTTTCTTTAAAATTTGTATCATTATCATATGGATTTAATTAGCTTTGTACCGATTGCGGGTGTGGTTTCGGGTTTAATTGCTATACTGCTCTTTTTCCTTTTGATAAAGAGGCTGAGAAACAGGAAAAAGAAAATTCTTGTATGTATTATTCATTTTCTTATTGTTGTCATTTTTGCTCTTATATCTTCTATTTTTATGCTTTTGTACGCGAGTTTGAAAGGCTATCAACATTTTACCTACAATAAACCGATTTTTTCCATTGAGTGTCCGATAAAAGAAGATGATTCGTTTGTTATTAAATTTATTCCGGTAGACGGAGAAGAAAGTCAGGCAAGATTCTATCGTGTTAAAGGACAGCAATTTGTTATTGAGGGGCATATAGTTAGATGGGAAAATTTTTTCGTGACGGTTGGGATGAAGCCTTTATACCAGGTTACGAGGTT
>CAYRCN010000310.1:0-1760 GCA_964422805.1 uncultured bacterium
AGTTCTTTCTGCATAATTTTTTCCGGAATTTGTTGATATTTATGAAACTGCATAAAATGAACGCCTCTTCCTCCGGTAAGAGACCGTAAATTTGTTGCATAGCCAAATAGATTCGAAAGAGGAACAAGAGCCTCGATTATAGCAAGATCACCTACATGATCAACGTGTTTTACGTCGCCTCTGCGAGTATTAACGTCATCTAAAATTGTTCCGAAATATTGGTTTGGTACAGTAATTTCCACTTCCATAATAGGTTCCAAAAGCACGGGATTAGCTTTTTTATACGCGCTCTTAAAAGCCCTGGATGCTGCTATTTTATATGCAATGTCAGTTGAATCAACTTCATGATAAGAACCACCTGTTAAAGTGACTTTACCTCCTAAAACTTCAAATCCGCCGAGGCTTCCCGAACACATCGCTTCCTTTATTCCTTCTTCAATTGGCGGAAGAAATTCCTTTGGCACCTCACTTACTTTTGCTTCGTTTACAAATTCGAATTCTTCACTTGGTTCTATAGTTAACACTACATCTCCATACTGACCTTTTCCTCCACTCTGCTTTATAAATCTTCCCTCAGCAGTAGCCTTTTGTGTTATTGCTTCTTTATAAGAAACTCTGGGCGTCCTGACCCTTGTTTCAACCCTGGATTCTCTTTTCAATCGTTCCATAATCACTTCAAGGTGTAGTTCTCCCATACCGTAAATCAAGGTCTCTCCTGTATCCGGATCCTTTTTAACCAAAAAAGTAGGATCTTCTTCATGGATTTTATTTAAGGCAACAATAAGTTTTTCCTGGTCGGCAATAGTCTTGGGTGAAACACTGGTAAAGATTACAGGCTCCGGTAACTGAGGAGGCTCAAAAAAAACGGGATTTTTCGGATCGGCCAAAGTATGGCCGGTTGCAACTTCCGAAAGACCGATAAAAGCCGCGATTTCTCCTGCTTCAATAGAATTAACTTCTTTTCTCTTATCAGCATGAATGAGAATAATTTTAGAAAGTCTTTCCAATTTATTGGTATTAACATTTAAAACTCTATCTCCCGTCTTAACTTTCCCCGAATAAATCCGGACAAAAGATAATTTACCATGAGGATCAGATATTATCTTAAAAACTAGTCCGCTAAAAGGCTCGGAGGGGTCATTTTTTCTTACCTCTTTCTCGCCGGTTTTAGGGTTCTTCCCCTCGGGAGGAGGAACATCCAGAGGAGAAGGAAGATAATCTACAATAGCATCCATAACTTTTTGTACACCGATATTCCTAAGAGCGGTTCCGCCGATAACCGGGAAAAAAGCAGCTTCAATTGTACCTTTTCTAATAGCTCTTTTTAAGATTGTTGATTCTATCTCTTCTTCATTAAGAAATCTATCGACAACCTCATCATCATGGAGACTCACTCTGTCTAGCAGTTCCTCTCTATACTTCTTCGCTAAATCAGAATATTCTTCAGGTATTGACATCGATTTAAAAGTAAGACCTTTCTCATCTTCCCATACCCAGGCATTCATTTCAACAATATCAATCATTCCCTTAACTTTGTCTTCGTAGAAAAGGGGTAAACCCAAAACCAAGGGTGTAACTTTAAGCCTTTCTTTCATCATTTCCACAGTTCGAAAGAAATCTGAACCCTTTCTATCTAACTTATTTATGAATGTGATTCTTGGAAGATTATACCTGTCCGCCTGTCGCCACACTGTTTCCGACTGCGCCTCAACTCCTTCCACTCCGCTAAATATAACAACTCCGCCATCAAGAACCCGCAA
>CAYRCN010000311.1:0-1759 GCA_964422805.1 uncultured bacterium
ATTTCATAGCCAAAATGTGTTGTTATCTGCTTAACTATCTGCCCGATAAGTTCATCAACGTCTAAACTGGATATCATTGCTCTGCTTAACTCATAAGAAATCCGCAGCTCTCTCATGGTTGCGTCAAGTCTCTGGTAAAGCCTGGAATTGGCAAGAGCAAAAGCCAAAACAGGAGATAGACTCTTCATTAAATCTTTCACTTTTTCTAAATCATCCGGAAATCCCCTAAAATAATATAAATATAAAATACCTTCCACTTCACCGCGCAATATAACCGGGACAGCAATAACGGAATTCTTTTCGCTATTTTGAATTTCATCGTTTGGGTTGGACAGCTCGGAAGAATCTCTTGTAACCACAATATCCCTCTTCCTTATCACCTCACCCTCTATCCCTGTCGCTAATCTCGCTCTACTTTTATGAACCGAAAACTTGCCTTTTTGTGTAGAATAATCATAGGCGATTTTTTCAGGATTTTCTTTAAGAATCAGAAAAGAAGAATAATCGGCACCGGTTATGTCAGGCACGGACCTTAATATTTCCCTGATCACACCTTCCTGTCTGCTGAAAATAGAAATATTTCCCAGTAATTGCCCTACCCATTTAAAGAAATGGACTTCGTTATAAACCTCCATGCTAAAAATATACCCTTTTGGTTACAATATGTCAAGCCCAATGTCATTTTAATGAGCAATTTGCGATCTTTTGTAGATATCATATTAGCCAAATAAAACGCAGTGTTGCGAAGCCGTTAAAATGCAAAAATTAAATATCAAAATGCAAAACTACAAATCAACGTTCAAAAATTGAAAAAAGAGAAACAATAAATTGTTCGAATAATAAAATGTTTTTGGCGTGATGAAGGGATATTTTTACATTTTTATATGTAATTTTGCTTTTTGATTTTTTATATTTAATTTTCTGGGGGCAGTGTGGCGGGCAGAAGGAAACGGTATTGACAAATAAGCACAAAATTCTATGATAGAAATATGATTTTATTTCTCATAAAAACGAGATTGACAAGGGCTTTCAAATCCATATCGTCTATAAGAAAATCAAATCTCATCGTTTATTCTACTGTATTTTCTATCTTTTTAACTGGTACTTTTCTTTTCTTTTTCAGAATCTTTGTATTCTTAGCTCCGATAGAAGTTATCGGTACTATAATAGCCGATAAGCTCATTTCATATTCTTTTTTCATCTTCACCCTGCTTCTTTTTATGAGTAACGGTATTACTGCTCTTTCGACTTTATATCATTCAAGTGAACTCGACTACCTTCACTCCACACCCCTACAACCTTTTCATATATTTTCGCTCAAGTTAACTGAAACTATTTTCTATTCTTCCTGGGCAACAGTAATCGGTGGGACACCAATTATCTTTTCCTATCTGATTGCTTTTTCTCGTTTACAGATAAAAACGATACTAATCATCTTTCCTTTACTTGCTTTTATTATTATTCCTTCCGGATTAGGAGTCTCAATTGTTATTATACTAAAAAAGATAAATCCTCGTTGGACGGTAAAGCAATTAGCTGCGGTACTCGGCACTCTTTGCGTTTTTTTCGTTTTTATCTATATACAAACCACACCTTACAACTTTAACGTACCCGATACATTAAATCTTGAAGCGATAAACCAGTTTGTACAAAATCTGAAAATCTCGAACCCTTATTTTCCTAATGAATGGTTTTACAACTGCGCTTCAGCTCTTGCCAATAATAATTTCGGAGTATACGCAAAAAATCTGGCATTACT
>CAYRCN010000312.1:0-1750 GCA_964422805.1 uncultured bacterium
TATCTGACCGACCTGAGCGCTTCTTTATAGAAGAATTCGTTAGAGAAAGAATACTTTACGAATATTCACAAGAAATACCATATTCCGTCGCTGTAAAAGTGGAAAATATGGAAAACGGCAGGATAGATATAAAAATTTTCGTCGAAAAAGAATCTCAAAAGGGCATTATAATAGGAAAAGGCGGAGAAAAGCTAAAGAAAGTGGTAAGCGAAGCACGCAAAAACATCGAAAACTTTCTGGGAAAACCGGTATACATGAACACCTGGGTAGCGGTTAAGAAAAACTGGAGAAAAGAAAAGGAAGAAGTAAGAAGGTTAGGTTATTATGAATAGAAAGAGCTTTATAATTACTCTTCTCGGCATCTTTTTTGCCCTGAAAACAAGAATATCATCATTTATTAGAGAAGACAGTAAAATATCAGAAAATTCACTTAAAACAAATAACAAACTATTGGGGTAAGATGGCTATCTGTTTTCTACTATTAATGACCCTCCTTTCTGCCGAGGTAAAATCTCCGGAAGAAAGATTGAAAATCCTAAGAGCTCAATTAAAAGAGCAGAAAGAAAAAATAGCAGAGTTGAAATTTGAAAAAACCGACATTTTAAAAAATATACAGGAGCTCGATAAAGAAATAAGCCTAAATACGGAACTCATTAACGTGCTCAAAAGAAAAAAAGAAATAACAAATGAAGAAAAAAAGAACATCGAACTTCTCATGAATGAAATACATTATAGACTTCAAGAGAAGAGAGAAATATTGGGTAATAGGATTAAAGAAATATATATACACGGACCGCTGCATCCCATAGAAGTTATATTGCTTTCTTATTCCTTTTCTGACGCATTAAAAAGGGTAAAATTTCTTACTATAATTGCGGATCAAGATAAGAGAGTGCTTGATGAAATAGAACGGTTAGAAGAACGTCTTCAATTGCAAAGCGAAAGAATTGAAAGAAAAGCGGAAACTCTGGACGAAATTTTATATGAGGTAAAAGATCAAGAAATTGCTTTAGCGAAGACTAAAAAAGAAAAAAATAAGTATTTAAACGAAATTGAGGGTGAAAGTAAAAAAGCTGTAGCAATGTCCAAAGAAATGGAAAAAGCAATGGAAGATCTGGAAAAGTTAATAAGAAGCCTTTCCAAACAAGAAATAACTCCCGGCAGCAAATACTTCGCCGAAAAAATACTCAAATTACCGGTAGATGGCATGGTCACGGGATATTTCGGCAAAAAAAGAGAAGAAAAGTATGGAACCGAAACCATAAACAGAGGAATAGATATCGAAGTCCCCTGGGGAACTAATGTAGAAGCAGTAGCACCCGGCAAAGTCGTATATAGTGATAATTTTCTTGGTTACGGCAAGTTAATCCTTATACAGCACGGCGACGGATTTATAACCTTATACAGCCATCTCGCTTCCGCTTCAGTTGAGAACGGAACTGAAGTCGAAGCAGGAGACTTTATCGGTCAAGTTGGGCAAACTGGTTCAGTAACAAAACCAAGCCTTCACTTCGAAATAAGAAAAAACGGCATAGCGATTAATCCTTTCAATTATATAAAATTATAAATATATGGAAGAAATAAAAGGACAAAAAATCCCAAAGAAAATATTAAACGCAATAATAAAAACAGGTAAATTCCCTTCCACATTTCTGTTTTACGGACCACCCGGGGTAGGTAAGTTTTCCACGGCATTATATTTTGCTTCAGAAATACTCAAAGACAAAAAGAAAACTTTTAAAGGTACTCA
>CAYRCN010000313.1:0-1738 GCA_964422805.1 uncultured bacterium
GTTGAGTAAACATATATAAATCGTTTTTCCAAACTTTAAAGTCGTGTGCGCCGGGTTCTATATAATAAATATGAGGGACATTGTTTGTCTTTAAATAATCGTGAGTGCGTTGAGTGAATTTGATCAGGTCATCATTATTGCCACACGAAATCCAAAGCAACTTTAGTTTCTTTCTTGTCTCATCAGGGTTGGGAAACAATAATTCCGGACTTTTAGTGTTGGGTGCCGATGAAAATCCTCCCACCCATGCAAATTTGTCGAGATTGCCTAATCCGAAATTCAATGATTGTCCGCCACCCATTGATAAACCTGCAATTGCCCGATTTTCTCGATTTTTATAAACCGGGTAAGTTTTCTCTATGAAAGGAATTAAATCGTTGAGTAAATCTTTCTCAAAAGTTTCAAATGCCTGTACTTTAGTACTGTCAAAAATATCTCCAACCGCACGGTCGTCCTTCATAGCCCTACCGTTGGGCATGACAACAATCATCGGCTCAATTTTCTTTTCAGCATAAAGATTATCCAAAATCACCTGAGGTTGACCTCCTTTAAGCCATTCCGTTGCGTCACCTCCTATGCCATGTAAAAGATATAGAACAGGGTATTTCTTATTTTTTGAAAATCCCGGAGGAGTATAAATAATAGCTCTACGCTTAGTTCCGACCGTTTCTGACGTGTAAAAGACTGTATCTATTTTTCCCTGTGGTACACCAATACGTAAAGTGTCAAAGCCCTTCGGGGCATGTTTGACGATGTTTCGAGAATTAGCAATCAGGTTAAACGCAAATAGGGTGGAAATCAATAAGAATATTTGTTTCATATATAACCTCCTTTTGAATTTGTTAATTATCACACACAATGTAGCAGGATCCTTTCATAGTTCTTATTGCAATCTTAATAGGATATAATATACCTTTTTAGTCTTGGAGATTTCACGAGTTTTCTGAGTACCTTTTATTCAGATTTCACTATCCTAAAACTAATACCCGCACCCCTGGTTCCCGGATAAAGACCTGTTCCTCCTCCTCGGTAGGCTGACCGACATTCCCCTGCTGGTTCACGCCATCCACCACCACGGATGACTTTGTTTTCGCCTGTTTCTGGTCCCTTTGGATTTAATGTATCTTCAATATTGTATTCACTATACCAATCGTTAGTCCATTCCCAGATATTACCATGCATATCGTATAAACCGAAAGCATTGGGCGGAAAACTGCCAACAGGTAATGGTTCATTTCTATTTTCACCTTTTTCACAATTTGTATAAGGTCCTTCTCCATTAAAATTTGCTTGATCGGTTGTAAGGCAATCACCTGTATAAAAGGGAGTGGTTGTATTTGCCCGGGTTGCATACTCAAATTCTGCTTCTGTAGGCAGCCTGCAGCCCATCCACTCGGCAAATTCATTGGCATCATACCAGGTAACCTGTGTGACTGGGAGATTTCCCCGTTCACGTCCCCAGGGTTTTTTTCTGCCTGTGGCCTCACAAAATAAGTCGAATTGCTCATAGGTTATACAATATTTACTCATTTTAAAAGCGCTCAGTGTAACTTTGTGTTGAATCTCATCATCCTTCCTTCCTTCTTCGTCTTCAGGGCTTCCCATTAAAAATGTTCCTCCCGGTATATCTACGAATTCAATAATGGGTTTATGGATTGAAGAATCTTTGGTCCCGGTTTTATCTTCAGCATTTATTGTCCTAGGATCAAATGACCTTGTAAATTGAAGTTGAGGCGTA
>CAYRCN010000314.1:0-1735 GCA_964422805.1 uncultured bacterium
CCTGGGCGGCTAACTCGCCTGAAAACGCAAACATAAGCATTACAGAAAAGACGAGCATCACTTTCCACATATTACACTTCATAAACAAGCCTCCTTTTTTGTTTGTTTACATTTATAAATAGATTTAAAATAATACAAAAAACAACTATTAGTCATCCAAGGAGCCAAAAAATTTCCATTCATATATAACCTCCTTTTTTGCTTGTTATATAAAAATAAATGTTTTTTTATTTCTCTTAAAAAAAGTCAAGGAATATTATAATAGATTCGGTGAAATTGTCAAGGTTTTTTTATTGTTAATACGGGAGAGTTCATGCACATGGTGGTACAGTGAGGAAGTTAAATATTATGAGCGAAGAGACGGTAAAAGAGTTGGAAGATATAATTAAGGCCTTGAAATTAAAAAGAAAAGGGGCTAAAATAGCCCCCTTATGAAATTTATGTACCGAAATATAGTCAACAATCAACTAAAAAACAAGTCCCTGATTTACGATTTAAGGAGAGAAATGATTGATTATCGTTTAAGAGGTCACTCATACAGAGAAACAGCCGAGTTTTTTGAAGTTAATGTTAAAACTATTGTTAAATGGGTAAAAAGATATAAAGAAGAGGGTCTTGAAGGTTTAAAGGACCGTAAGAGAGCTCCTTATGTGGTTCATAATAAAACAAAAAAGGAGGTTGAAGATTTAATTATAGCATTAAGGAAACAAAGCCACTTTGGAGCAAAAAGATTAAAAGAAGAATTTCATTTACCTGTAAGTACCGGAGCTATATATAGAATTATAAAACAGAATGGATTAGTTAGAAAACAAAGAAAGAAATGGAGAACAAAAAGAGATTTAAGAGAAATAAAGAAAAAATTAAAACCTTTTGAGAAAATACAGGTGGATATAAAATATATAGATGATATACCTGAGTTTTATCCTTTTTACAAAGTTTTAAACTTACCCAGGTATCAAATAACAGCAAGAGACGTAAGGAGTGGAGCTTTATATTTCTTCTATACGAAAGAAAAGAGTGTTGCAGCTACAACAATGGCTATGAAGATATTGCTGACCCATTTATTCAATTATGGTATAAAAGCGGAGGATATAATCATTCAAACCGATAACGGAGCAGAATTCAGCGGTATTAAAATTCATCATAACAGAGGTTTTAGAGCTTATCTTAAGAAGGAGATCGGAGTGAATCATATGTATATACCTCCAGGATATCCGAACGCGAACGCGGATGTGGAATCCTCTCATAAATTAATAGAAGATGAGTTCTACAAGATAGAAAGCGTTAAAAGGAAAAGAGAATTCCCCGATAAAGCATATACATATCAAGCCTATTTTAATCTCTATAGAAAGAACTCATACAAAGAATGGAAAACACCGAAAGATATAATAAAGGAATATAATCTCCCAGTTGAAATTTTAGTATTGTCTCCTGTCATAATAGATGATATATTGTATAAGAAACAAAAAATAAAATCATTCTTTAAATTAAGAGAAACTCACTTGGAAAATGATTTGTACCACCATGTGATTGATTACTCCGGTTTGTTATAGTCATAGTCCGGCACATTTAAAAACATGTATTAAACCACGAAACACGCGAAATACACGAAATTTTTATTGTTTTTATCCCAACCCCCATCTTTTTTAACAACGAATAGCACAAATATCACAAATGAGTTTAATAAAATTGTCAGGATGTTGGGAAGCTGGGAAGTTAGAAGGTTAGGAAGTTA
>CAYRCN010000315.1:0-1719 GCA_964422805.1 uncultured bacterium
CCTAATGTAATAAATTATCTTGATATTCCCTTGCAGCATGTTTCGGATTCTGTACTTTCGGATATGAATAGAGGATATGGTAAGAAAGAAATAGAGAAACTGCTGAAGATGATTAATACTGTAGGAAATTTTACGCTGAGGACTACTTTTATCGTAGGTTTTCCGTCCGAAACGGAGAAGGACTTCGAGGAGCTATGCTCTTTTGTAGAAAAGAACGATATTGACCATATTGGATTTTTTGGTTATTCTCATGAAGAAGGCAGCGCATCATTTTCCATGAATAGCCTTTCGGATAAGGTAATTATGCATCGAATGACGATGCTATCATCAATAATCGAGAAAAAAGCGGAAGAAAAGAATAAGAAGCTTAGCGGCAGGAAAATGGAAATGCTTATTGACGGAATCGAGGAAGGAGAATATTATGGGAGGACGAAAACTTCGGCACCCGAAATCGACCCCGTTGTTTGGATATTATCCGACAACAGGGTTCCCGAGGTGGGGAAGATTTACCGGGTTTTAATCACGGACGCTTTAGGTTCCGATATTGCCGGCGAAATAGTACTGGATTAATATAATGGACTGCTTTATGTTTGTGATTCTAAGACTGTGTTATAAAATAGCATAATTATAGGAATATGAAGTGGAATTTTTTATCAGATAAAATACTTGACTGCAAGAGTTCTGATTCTATCGTAAGAACATTGTTGGGTCTCAGAGGTGTTTCGGATGCCGATATGTTTTTGAGTCCTGCACTTGAAGGACTGCATGATCCATTTTTACTGGAGGGTGTTAATGAAGGGTGCGAAAAAATTTTAGAGGCAATAGAAAGTAATAAAAAAATTTCAATATTTGGTGATTTTGACGTGGATGGTATAGCTTCAACTGCTTTACTGTTAATAGTTTTACGAAAACTTGGCGGGGATGTCGATTTTTATATTCCGCATCGTTTGGAAGACGGGTACGGCTTAAATAAATCGGGAATCAACGAATTAAAGGAGAGGGGGTCGGAATTCATAATTACCGTCGATTGTGGTATAAATGGGTCGGAAGAAATCGAATACGCTCGAGGACTGGGAATGGAGGTCATTGTTACAGATCATCATTTACCTGAAAAAGAAAATCCTGCTGAAATTAAAATAAATCCTTATTTATCAAACTCTTACCCGTATAAAGAACTTGCTGGCGTTGGGGTGGCTTTTAAATTATGTCATGGGTTGGTTAAGCTCTCTTGTCTTTCCGAGAATTTTCTTTTCTGGAATCTTGACCTTGTAGCCCTTGGTACTGTTGCTGATGTTATGCCTCTTACAGGTGAAAACAGGATTATAACCGCATTAGGTCTTAAAATAATGAATGAAAATAGGAGGCCGGGAATTGTATCTTTATTAAATAATGCGAGTTTTAAAAAAGGTGAAATACAATCATGGCAGATCGCTTTTTTAATTGCTCCTCGCATTAATGCCTTAGGAAGATTGGAAGAAGCAAAAGAGGCAGTTGATTTGTTATGTACCTATAGCAAGTCCAAGGCGAGTTCGATTGCGGCAAAATTAGAGAAACATAATATTAAAAGAAAAAAGATTCAAGAGAAGATTTACAAAGAGGCTTTGGATTTTTTAAAATCAAGTATTGTAAAAGAAAATACAGGGATTGTTCTTTCTAGTGAAGATTGGCATGAAGGTGTAATCGGAATCGTGGCTTCAAAAATTGTTGAAGAATTTAATA
>CAYRCN010000316.1:0-1710 GCA_964422805.1 uncultured bacterium
TTATAACCGCTCCATCATGAAGAGGTGAATATATTGAAAATATCGAAACTAAAAGGTCAGATGAAACAACGGCTTCCATTTTAATTCCTGTTCTGATATAAGAATCAAGAGGAACTTTCCTTTCTATAGCAATCAAAGCTCCTATTCTTTTATCAGATAGTTGAATAATCGCTTTACTGACTTCTTCAGAGACAGTCTCTATAGCCTCTTGTATAAAATATCCAAATTTACTTGATTTCCCAAGATTAATAAGCGCTCTTCTTATCTCGGGCTGGAATATAATAATAAATACAATTATCCAAAGATTTCTGAGTCCATGCATAATTATCTTCATTGTCGGAAGATTCAGCACATTGCTTAAAACAACCAAACTTAAAATTAATAAAAGCCCCGTAAGCATAGGTATTGACCTTGTACTGGCAAGAAATCTTATAACCATAAAAACAAGGGCTGCAACAATAAGAATATCAAGTGCATCCAACCAGGAAAAATCAATCATTATCCTTCTCCAATTGCAGAAATAACCGAAAGGGCATTTTTGGTTTGTCTTACGTCATGTACTCTAAAAATTGAACCACCTTTTAAATAAGAATAAACCGCAGTGGCTATAGAAGCATCAAGCCGTTTTTTAACTTCTTCGCCGGTTATTCTACCAATAAATGACTTTCTCGACGTCCCTATAAGAATTGGAAAACCATATGAAGTAAATTCTTCCAATTTAGACAAGATAGTTAAATTGTCTTCCTGTCTTTTTCCGAATCCAATTCCCGGGTCCAATATTATCTTATCTTCATCAATTCCGTTTGAAAGACAAAAATCAACTCTTTCTTCAAAGAATTCTCCGATTTCTTTCATAACATCATCATAATAAGGTTCTTCCTGCATATTTTCAGGCATTCCTTTCATATGCATAAGAATTACCTTCGAATCGTAATTACGTATAACATCTATCATCTTATTATCCATTCTAAGAGCAGATATATCGTTAACAAATTTCGCCCCTTTAGATAAAGCAATTTCAGCGACTTTTGATTTATAAGTATCTATTGAAACCGGAGCGGAACTTTTTTCGAACAAAGGAAAAACTTTTTCAAGTCTTTTCAATTCTTCCTCTACTGTTATAGATTCGGAACCTGGTCTTGAAGACTCTGCCCCCACATCGATTATATCGGCACCTTCGCTAATCATTTCTTTAAATCGCACCGAAGCATCACTTTCTTCGAAATAATCTCCGCCATCAGAAAAAGAATCGGGAGTAACATTAAGAACACCCATAACAGAAAAAGCTGGTTTAGCGGCTTCATTTTTCAATATCTGAATAATATTATTCCCCACTTCCGGCAATCCGAAAGGTTGTTTTTTTAACTCTTCAGAAATCAACTTAAGTTCCCGAATTGTTCCGGGAAGAAGCACTTTAGACTTTTCAACATTACCCGTAACAGCATCTTTATGAACAACAGCATCGCTACCACGCGAAATTGCAATTTGCTTTATAACGTTAGCCGCAGGAGATGAAACCTCTTCTATCTCCAATACTCGAAAAACAGCTTTTTCAGCCATAGTTTCCTTAACATCATTATAAACACCCACAGTTTCAACAACAGCGAGTGCGTCTCTCAAATTTTGAATCGATTTCTTTTTAACTTTCATATCCGATAAGATTCAAAGCCTCAAGACGGGTTGTTTCCTTTTTAAAAGCGCCTCTTATAG
>CAYRCN010000317.1:0-1690 GCA_964422805.1 uncultured bacterium
CTAGAGGTAAGAATTATGTTTCTGACTACGATATCTGCCGGTCGTAACCATTTTCCATCGTCGCCCTTTAAAGGTATAATGTTGTTGATCATCCAGTCTTCAAATTCCAAATTAGTCTTCTCGTTTCTTCGCTTTATATTGTAGGTTCTATCCATATTGGTTCCTTTAAATGGAGAAGAAAAATCCATGGGTACGCCGGCTGCCTTTAGCTGTCTTACATACCAGGTTGTATTTATAAGAGAAAAATTAGCCAGTTGGATTCCTTTTTTGTTTTTCGAGTCGAATTTCCTGAAATTTTTTACTTCCTGGAGGAACCAAGCTGGGAAGGTGTCATTGTCTCCGTATGTGAATAGAATTGAATTATCCTCGGGAGTGTTCAATAGATTATAAGCGTAATCGGCGGCGATCCGGTTTCCTCTTCTGTTAACATGACTTTTTATGTTTGAAATGAGCGGTGAGAATCCTATTAAAAAAGATAGAATTATCCCTGCGTAACCATAAGAAATATTTCTCTTTCTTAGTTTTTCATATATCCAGTATAATCCAATAGATACGTAAAACATGAAAAGAAAGAATGCGGGGGTCCAGAAGTAATCTCTTTCTCTGACTTCTCTTCCTCTATGAGCAGGATTGGGATCGGAAGGAGAAAATTTTAAATTCAAGTAGAAAATAAGACCTAAACTCACGAGAAGGTACAAAATGAAAAATAGATAAAAAGATTTTCTGTCTTTTTTATAATGAATGAGCATCCCCCAGAGACCTATCAGAACATATATATATGTTCCTGCTATTGACGTAATTTTAAGCAGGTTATTTACATTTGATTCTCTCGGATAAGGGAAATATTGCCATGAAAAATATTTGAAAAGTATTTTTATCTGCTCGTATAATGCCACAACTGTAGAGAGATTGGTGTTGACTTGGGTCTTCCTGGGAAGCATCTTCATTGGTCCGTACTGTTCTCGTGATATAACATCCCATAAAGCCGAAAAGTTGCTTGGGTCTGTCTCGTTTATTGCCGGATTACTGTGAGCCCTAACCATCAAATAATAATATGTTGTGATTCCTATTAAGACGAGAACTAGTGAAAAGACGATTAATTTTGGATTGTTGAATATTTTTCTGTTGGTTATTAGTACAAAGACCAAAGTTCCGGGAATAAGAAGTAAAGGCATCAGGTGAATGCCGAATGATAGGAAAATCAAATAGACGAGAAGCAGAAGATAGTTATCGTCACCACTCATTTTACGGTTTTCGTCCCAGTGAAGAGCAAGCCACAAACCTATCACCAATATTAGAATTGATGTTGAGTAAACTTCTGCTTCCACCGATGTATCCCAGACACTGTAAGAAAGTCCGGCTCCAATAGAGCAAAATATCGCAATTAAATTAATTTTTAGAGGCAGTATTTTTCCTCTGTTTTCTCTGAATCGTTGAAAAACCGAGAGCATAATTAGGTAAAGAAAACCTCCCGCTAATGCGGATGAAAGAGAGGAGAAAAAGTTTATCCTTTTCGCCACTTCATTAAAGGGAATGATGATGTCGAATATTCTGCCGAGTAAAGTAAAGAAGGGAGTTCCCGGAGGGTGTGCAACTCCTAAAATGTGGGCACAGGCTATGAATTCTCCGCAATCCCAGAGTGAGACAGTGGGAGCAATAGTATATAAATATGCAGAAATTAAAACGATTA
>CAYRCN010000318.1:0-1685 GCA_964422805.1 uncultured bacterium
TTGCTAATCCCGTGCTATCTTTATCTTGGATTTCAGAGATATACATAAAACGTGTACCGTATAATAGTTAACTCCTCGTTTTTGTCAAGGGTTATTAGTGTTTTTGTAGGTTAAATAATCCGTTTGTGGTGCTAGAGCAGATTAAATATAAAATAACTTTCCTTTGTTTACTCCGGAGAAGTTAGCTCTGAACCGCAATTCTCGCAATACCATGCATCAGGCCTGTTTTTATAATTACACTTGGGACATATCGAAACCAATTCTTCATCACTCTTTTCTGCCTCTACTGCTTTCTCAGTCTTTCCCACTTTTTTTTCTTCCTCAGCTTCCTCATTTAATTCCTGCTCAAGGGATGAAAGCCAATCCTCTTCTTCCGCAGAACCACCTTCAGGTTCTTTTTTTGCCCTCTCTTTTTCTTTTGGTAAATCAAATAACTCTGCTTCTTGTTTAGGATTTCCTTCTCGAGTCTCCAACAAAGCTTTGTTTTCTTCTTCAGCGGAAGACGCATTGGACATAACACTTTCACTCTCTTCGACAGTTTTTTCCTCACCTGTAAACAACTCTTCTGCAATCATATCCTCTTCGGACACTTCAGGCAAAGGTTCTTCCTTTTCTTCCTCTGCTTCTTTATCTTCTTCTTTTTCTGCTTCAATCTCTTCGGGTTCCTCTTCTTCCACTTCTACCCCATGTTCCCCTAAAAGCTCTTTGGTTTCTTTTTCTTCTTTTTTTATAGATTCCAAATCCTGCTCGATTTCAGACATTTTTTCTTTTATTTCTCCACTCATTGAATCATACTGTGCGTCAGAGTACTCTCCTATTGAGTGCCTTAATTCAATCTCCTCAAGCTGTTCCTGCAAAACGTCTAATCTGGATTTCAAAGGTTTTTTCTTTGTGGTTATTTCTTTTAAACTTTCCTTAAGCGATTCTTTCTTTCCAGCCAGCTGCCCGCTCAAATCTTCAAGTCTCACTTCATAGTCTTTTTTAACTTTTTGATATACAGAATCTCTGATAGAACCCCTCTTGCTTTCTATTTTACTCAGTTTTTCTTTTATATCTTCTATAGCGGCTTTAATTGCGGCAACATCTTCACTCATCGCTTCCCTCCTATTGAAGTTGACTCACAAAATTAAAATTCATACTGAACTCTTCCCAGCCGTTTTTAATTTGGTACTCAGTTTCCATAATCCTCTCAAAATTATTCTCAAGGATTTCATAGGACAACCTCCTTGCGGCCGGAAGATACTTCTTATTAAAAATATAAGGATGAATGTTTAATCTTCTATTCAAGTTCGATTCATTTAGATTCCCGCCTTCATCAACAGACGCGCGAATAGTTAAAAGACAACGAATATCTCTATTTACGAAATAAAAAACCGGAATACTATCCGAATATTCTACTAAATACCTTAGAGCATCATTGTATTTACCATCCAATATTGAATTAGAGATTTTAAATATCGTATCATCTCTGTAGAAACCAATGTTTTTCAAATCCTCTTCCTCGATACTCTTATCCTGGTCTCCCTTCAATAAAATGATCCTCTCAATATGTTTTTTTATCTCACCCCTGTTACTACCACAGCGAAAACAAAGTAGATTAACAGCATCTTTACTCACTTTATATCCTGCTTTCCCAGCAAAATTTCTTATCCAGGCAGGTATATCTGAATCATAAATTGGCTTGA
>CAYRCN010000319.1:0-1683 GCA_964422805.1 uncultured bacterium
ATACCCATTAAATAAGCCCCATTTCTTTTTGCTTCTTTACAATTTCTTCCGCAGCGGCATCCAGTTGCTCAATGTTGAAAATTTTACCGTCTTTTGATAAATCCGGCGTGAAGATTTCGTCAACCTTGGTAGGAGAACCATTTATTCCTATCTTATCTTTCTCGGCTTTAATATCCTCAGGACCCCAATGCGCGATTTCAGCTTTTTTGGCATTCAATCTTCCTTTTAAGGTCGGAAGACGCGGCTCATTTATTTCTTTAACTACTGTAATCAAAATAGGCAGGGGAGAAGAAATAACTTCGTAGCCGCCTTCTACCAGTCTTTCTGCTTTAATATTTTTTTCTGAAAATTCATCTATTTTTCTTACAAAAGTAATCTGAGGTATACCGAGTTGAGCAGCCACGCCGGGACCAACCTGAGCGGTATCCCCATCTATTGCCTGTTTGCCGCAAATAATTACGTCATAATCTCCTATTTTTTGACATGCTTTCGCGAGAGTATAAGAAGTCGCCCACGTGTCGGCTCCGGCAAAATCACGGGAGGTTAAAAGGATACCCTGGTCTACCCCCATTCCGATAACTTCCCTCAAAGCTTCTTCAGCCTGAGGAGGACCCATCGAAATAGCAACAACCTCTCCTCCCATCTTTTCTTTTAATCTAAGACCTTCTTCCACAGCGTAAAGGTCAAAGGGATTAACCATGAGTTCTACGCCCTCGCGAACTACCGTTCCCGATTTTTCATCCATTTTGGCGTGTTCCGGATCAGGAACCTGTTTTATACATATTATTATCTTCACTTGTTGTCCTCATATTTTTTGAAAGCGAGAGTTACATTGTGGCCGCCGAAACCGAATGAGTTGGAAAGTGCAACATTTATATTTTTCTTCACGGCTTTATTGGGAGTATAATTAAGATCGCACTCTTCGTCAGGTGTTTCGTAATTAGTCGTAGGAGTAATAATTCCTTCCTGTAGGCTTAAAATACAGGCAATTGCTTCTACAGCCGAAGTCGCACCCAGGAGATGTCCGGTCATGGATTTACTTGATGAAATGTTTATTTCGTAAGCCCTATCCCCGAAAACTTTCTTTATTACCTTGGTTTCAACTTTGTCATTAAGTATTGTAGATGTCCCATGAGCATTTATGTAATCGACTTCTTCTTTCTTTATGTTTCCGTCCTCCATGGCTCTTTTCATCGCCATGGCTTGAGGTTCTCCGGTTTCGTGCGGCGCAGTAATATGAAATGCATCAACCGAGGCACCATATCCCACTATTTCACCGAATATAGGTGCTCCTCTTTTTTTTGCATGTTCCATATTTTCAAGAATAAGAGTACCTGAACCTTCGGACATAACAAACCCATCTCTATTCTTATCAAAAGGTCTGGAAGCTTTTTCCGGTTCGTCGTTTCTGGTAGACAAGCTCCTGGCTGCACAGAAACCAGCCAGAGCAAGAGGTCCTATAGGAGCCTCACTCCCCCCTGCTACCACAATATCCATTTCTCCCGAACGGACCTTTCTGAAAGCTTCCCCTACAGCATGCCCGGAAGAAGAACATGCCGAAACTACACCGTAATTGACTCCCCTGAAGCCAAATTTCATTGCAATCATTCCGGCCGCCATATTTATGATGAGACAGCGAATGAAGAAAGGACTTACCCGCCCCGGACCTTTTTCCAGCAATTT
>CAYRCN010000320.1:0-1663 GCA_964422805.1 uncultured bacterium
CCGACAAAACATCAGTATGATTTCGATTCCGCTACAGTAATCGGATTCTTAAGAAGCTATGATTTGATGGGCAAATTCAAACTCAATATCGAAGCCAATCATGCAACTTTAGCAAGACATACCTTCCATCATGATTTAAGAGTCGCAAGAATTAATGGTGTTCTTGGAAGTATCGATGCCAATCAGGGAGATCTTCTTTTGGGATGGGATACCGACCAGTTCCCAAGCAACATATACTGGACAACGCTTGCCATGTATGAAGTTATTAAAAACGGAGGTCTTGGTAGGGGCGGATTGAATTTCGATGCAAAGGTAAGAAGGAGTTCTTTCGAAATAGAAGACCTTATATACGCTCATATTTCGGGTATGGATTCCTTTGCCAAGGCTTACAAAGTGGCGGACAGTCTTATTAAAGGCGGAGAAATCGATAAGTTTGTAAAGGATAGGTATTCAAGTTATTCCAAGGGTATCGGAAAATCGATCGTTTCCGGAAAAGAAAACTTCGAATCTCTTGAAAAGTACGCTCTTTCGAAAGGAGAGCCTGAAAAGAAATCAGGAAGACAGGAATTTCTTGAAATAATACTCAACAGTTATCTGTTTGAATAATTAAAGAGATTTTAGATTTTTCTGAATAAAAAAGCTCTACTAATTTTAGTAGAGCTTTTTTTTATTTGTGAAAACTTTCCGGCGGCCCGAGATAAGAGGACGGTATTTCTTCTGTTTCAACAACTATTTTCTGAAGAACCAGACCGGGATCGACCATCCAGAATTTTAAAGTATGTTCGCCCGGTTTTTCGATTAGGTGCTCAGAAGATATAATTTTTATATTCTCCATTACAGCCTGGTTCCAGCTTGGTGGATACTTCCAGTCGGGAATCGTGTCGTTTTTATGAACATTCATTATTTCCGCCGTTTCTTCATCGAAAGAAATGCCGTAATGAAGCCCCTCGGTATTGTGGAAGTTTTGCGTGGGGGAGAAGTACGCTTTGACTTTTACTTTACCACTGTTAAACAAATACATTTTATAATCTAAATGCGGACTTTTGCCCCCGGGTGTTTGTTTCTTTGCTGTAACGGGAACTGGTGTTATTCCTGATAGGGTGCGTCCTAAATCCGGGATAGTCAACCAGCTGATATTGTTATTTTCTGCTTTATTGGTATAATGTTCTGCTTCCATAGAAACATAACCGTTGCTCTCAACAAAACCTTTTATTTCATCTTGCTTTGGGTATTCGGGATTGTTAATGGGAGCTTTAACCGTAACTGTTGTATTATCCGAACTGGTTATCTCAATTAGTGAGCAATAAATGCCTTTAGGCGCCTTTTCCCAGTTTATTTCTAAGTAGATGCGTTTCTCTTTATCTATTTTACCCTCTTTGTCTGATAATATTACCCAGGGTTTTTCGCAATTTATTTTGAAGTCAAAAGGAGTGGTTCCGCGGTTAAATATTTCTATATAATATTTCTGCCGGTTATAGCAATCGAATTCGGGCAATACTGCTTGTCCCGGGATATCCGGCCACCATTTATCCGAACCTTCGATTGCCACTCCCATTTCTGCCTTGTTTGGTATCTTTATTTCTTTTACCGGCGGCATTATATTTTGCTGAGGATTATCCCAGCTGGTATAACCAATATGTGATTGGGACATCATGTGGTTCCA
>CAYRCN010000321.1:0-1657 GCA_964422805.1 uncultured bacterium
ATGAACCTGAAAGAGAGATTATGATCTTTGAAGGTGATTCTGTTTTTGTCTGGAGAGAGAAGACCGGTCAACTTTATCGCAGGGTAACTCCGATGATTTTTTACGGTGTTTTGTTTTCGCCCGCAGCCAATTACCGAGTAGATTCAACCAGCTCAAACTGGATACATCTTTCGCCCTTAAAAGAGGAACTCGGTTATCCTATTTCTGTAAGTCTCAATAAAAATCTACTGCCGGAGAAAATGCGCTTTGTTCAGGAAACAGGAATGGGCATATTCACTTTTAAGTCGTACAAGCTTAATAATATATATCCTGAGAATTTCTTTTCTTTAGATTCCCTAAGGTAAATTCAAAATGAGCTTCCCTGGAAACGATAAGCTTGTATTCCTTAAAAATATTTCAAAGGAAGCGGGCAAAATACTTATGAAGTTTTTCCGGGGAAATTTTGAAATCGAGAGTAAAGAAGGTAGCGAGCTTTTAACTACAGCTGATAAGAAATCAGAGGAGTTAATCATTTCCGAGATGAGAAAAAAGTATCCTGAAATAGCTATAATAGCGGAAGAAACAAAGCCAGGTAACTGGCAAGAAAAAGAAGCTTTTATCATCGACCCCCTGGATGGAACCAATAATTTCTCTTCGGGTATACCAATTTTTACTATTTCTCTTGCTTATCAATTAGATGGAGATTTAAAAATCGGCGTTGTATACGATCCAGTACATGAAGAATTGTTTTATGCAGAGAAAGGAAAAAAGGCTTTCTTGAACGATTCTATTATCTCTGTTTCTAAAAGGAGAAAACTCAGCGATTCGATTCTTGCGACCGGATTTCCTTATATTAAAAAAACCGAAAAAGATTCTAATGTGCCGGAGTTTTCGGCACTTCTGATGAAATCGAGGGGACTCCGACGGCTTGGTTCGGCAGCCCTCGACCTTTGTTATGTTGCCTGCGGACGTCTTGACGGTTACTGGGAAAAGAGCCTTAAGATATGGGATGTTGCCGCAGGTGGATTAATTGTATCCGAGGCAGGTGGAAAAATAACGAATTTTTTTGAAGACGACTGGAATCATCTGTCTGATAACGTTATCGCTTCAAACGGGTTAATCCATTCTGAAATACAGGAGGTAATAAAAAAATTATGAGCAGACCTTCCTGGCATGAGTATTTCATGCAAATAACGGAACTTGTAAGTACCAGGGCTACCTGCCTTCGAAGAAAAGTCGGGGCGGTAATTGTGAGGGATAGACGCGTATTAACTACCGGCTACAACGGTCCTCCTGAAAATATAATGCATTGCGAAGAAAGAGGAGGATGTCTCCGAGATGAGCTCAAGATTCCTTCCGGAGAGAGAATGGAACTCTCAAGAGCAATACATGCTGAGCAAAACGCAATAATTCAGGCGGCTAAAACGGGGATTTCAATACAGGATTCGACTCTCTATGTAACGACCCATCCGTGTTTTACCTGTGCTAAAATGTTGATAAACGCGGGAGTTAAAGAAATTATTTACAAAGATGGTTATCCCGATGAGTTCGCAAAGGAAATACTTAAAGAGGCAGGGGTTAAAGTTATTAAGTTTGACGAACTCTTAAAGAAAAGCAAGGAATAGGTCTTAGGTATTGGGTTTTAGGTGTTAGATTGAAAATAACAAAAAAACTATAT
>CAYRCN010000322.1:0-1655 GCA_964422805.1 uncultured bacterium
CAGTGTTATAGATTCTGTCAGCCTGGAAAGATACACTGTCTATAAGGTAACTGAGGAAGAAAAAGAGAAAGAATAAGTTGCTGGATTTCCGGGGTCAAATCTCGACATTGGACAAATTTTTCTAGTAGCTAGTAGTTGGAAGTTAGGAGTTAGAATAAAAACAAAAAAATCCTGTAATCTGTGAAATCTTGTGGTTTATTCCTTGACATATTGATTTATGTTCCTTATTTTTAAATATAGAACAAATGAGAAAAATATTTAAAATACTTTTTTTGATATTATTATTACTTTCAGGATGTGCTCCGCAAGTAGTTATACATAGTGAAGATTTAATGTCGGGTGAGACATTTTGTGTTGACAACTTAGAAATTCGGGATTTACGTCCTCCTGAAGAAAAAAGCGTTGGAGTACCTCCCGAAATTTCCAAAAAACAATATGTGATAATATCCGGGAGACTATGTCCTGATAGTGTGGATTTCAGAAGATTAGGAGATAAAGTAAGTGCTTTATTCGATTCATTATCAATAACAAATAAACCCACAGAACTTTCAATTTTACATTATAAAGTCGGAGTTTTATCGGACGAAACTACCGGAAATCTTCAGAATAGCGCTGTAGGTTCTCGAGCCAGAATGGCTCGGAATCTTAATATTCTTTCTTATGTTCTTGTTGTCGGGGGCTGCCTTATTAATGCCTATACTTATGAAGAAGAAACAACTGATGCAGCAGATCCGTTAGAAAAAGCATTTGCGGACTGCTTATCTCCTTTTAAGATGGTTTTTGGATTGGGCCCGGGGACAGTTTTTCTCGTAGGAGGCGCATTACTTAATTTAGGATTAAATATGTTCGAAAAAAGGGCGTTAGAAGGCTATTTAGAATTGGAATTGAAGATAGGAGACGAAAAAATTAAAATTTCAGGAAAACACATATCTGGAGTTCAGCTTTTCCGACCTGAAAATCCCAAAACTAAATTTGGAACTTTCAATGATTATTTCGTAGAAGATACTGGAAAAAAATTCGTTGGAACCAAAAAAGAACTCTTAAGAGAAATATTGATCCCCGCAGAGGATAGTTTATTGACTACCTTAAAGTACAAACTTACTGAAGAAAAAAATATTGAATGAAAACGCTAATAATTATGAAACTTGGAGATTCTTCGAATCGGTATATGAGTAAATTAGTTGATTGGTGAATTAGTAAAAAAACAACAAAAAAATCATTTGTGCTATTTGTGTAATTTGTTGTTCTTCTCTGGTTGGTTGAAGGGGGTTTTTCGACTCGTGACACATGACTGGTGACTCGTGACTATTTTAATGCCTTCGTAGCAATAAAATTCCTTGACTTTTGTTGTATATTGGGTTATTAATTAATAATTATGGGTAAAACATTGTTAAAGGTTGATGCGCATAGTATAGCTGAAAAATGTGCTAAACTTCTAAAACACGAATATGGAGCCGAAAAGGTTTATCTGATCGGTTCACTTACGGATGGCGGACGTTATACGAAGTATTCAGATATCGACTTAGCAGTAGTTGGGCTTTCTTCCTCTTTATATTTCAAAGCTTTAGCTGATTTAATGCGCAGGTATTTTTCTTTGACAAAAATCGATCTTATTCCCTTTGAAGATTGTAGTAAAGAGTTTCAGGAGAAAATAT
>CAYRCN010000323.1:0-1653 GCA_964422805.1 uncultured bacterium
ATGCAGCAATTTCAGCAGTACCAGGTGATCTTGAAACCTGCGCCTTATGATGTTCAGGACTTATACCTTAAGAGTCTTGAATATCTTTCTCTGGATATCGGTAAACATGATATACGTTTTGTTGAAGACGATTGGGAATCTCCGACCCTCGGAGCGTGGGGTCTGGGTTGGGAAGTCTGGCTGGACGGCCAGGAAATTACTCAGTTTACTTATTTTCAACAGGTAGGAGGTATAAATCTTGATCCTATTTGTGCCGAGTTGACTTATGGATTGGAAAGAATTGCTATTCTTCTTTCAGGTGTAGATTCGGTTTTTAATTTACCGTGGTCGCCGAACAAGACCTGGGCAGATTTAAATAAAGAACAGGAATATCAATTTTGTGTTTATAATTTCGATGAAGCAGATGTAGATGCTCTTTTTAATTATTTCAATGAGTGTAAAAGTGAAGCATCAAGATTGGTTGATAAAGATTTGCTTTATCCGGGTTATGATTTTGTTATAAAGGCTTCGCATACTTTTAATCTACTCGATGCCCGTGGAGCTCTTTCTGTTGAACAGAGGAATAATCATATACTCGAAATAAGAAAATTGGCAAATATGGCGGCTGAAAAATGGATAGAGATGTACTCATAGAGATAGGAACAGAAGAAATCCCGGCCGGATATTTAGAAAACGCTATTTGTTCTTTTGAAAAAGGTCTTGAGACGTTATTTCTTTCAACTAAAATTTCTTATTCCAAAATAGAAAAATATTATACTCCAAGGAGACTCGCGGTTATAATAAAAAATATTGCTGAAAAGCAGGGGAAAGTTGTAACTAAAATAAAAGGGCCGCCTGCCGCACTTGCTTATAAGGACGGAAAACCTACAAAAATGTTAAAAGGATTCGCTTCTTCTAAAGGCGTATCCATTGATTCTTTAAAAATAGAGACTATAGGCAAAAAAGAATGTGTGGTTGCAGAAATCGAAGAGGATATACGAAGCACAGAGGATATTATAAGTGAAAATTTGGTTCCCATAATAAAGGCAATTGAATTTCCGAAAAAGATGCGCTGGGAAAAAACCAATTTTTCGTTTGCAAGACCAATAAGGTGGTTTGTTGTAATGTTAGGTGGTAAAGTATTGTCTATCTCAGTTGCCGGAGTTAAAAGTTCAGATACTACTTTTGGAAACCGTTTAATTTCAAATAATAAAATTAAAGTCAATCCTACAAATTATAGAAAGAAACTTAAAGATTCGCATGTTATTGTGGATCCGGGGGAAAGAAAAAAACTTCTTAAAAGCTTGATAGAAAAAGAAGTAAGTAGGATTAAGGCTAAGCCGATTTTTTCTCCGGGTCTTCTTGATGAAGTTTCAAACTTGATCGAATATCCTTTTGTAATTCTGGGTTCTTTTGATAAAAAATTTCTCACACTGCCGGATGAAGTTGTGATTTCCGCGATGGAAACTCATCAGAGATATTTTCCGGTTAAGAAAAACTCAAAACTCATGCCGCATTTTATTTCCGCAATAAATAATAAGCCGAATAAAGGAATTATTAAAGGCAATGAAAAAGTCCTTACCGCAAGGTTGGAAGACGCGAAATTTTACTGGGAAGTCGACAGGAAAGTACCTATTAAAGAAAGAATATCAAAATTATCTGGTATAAAATGGC
>CAYRCN010000324.1:0-1652 GCA_964422805.1 uncultured bacterium
AATATGGTTGAGGAGATTTTGAGCGATATCTTTGAAAGTTATCCTGATTATGAAAAATGCAAGCCTTATAGGGAAGAAATAATTGCTCTGGCTTTAACAAAATGTGAGCCTTTTTATACGACCAGTGATGTGGGACATGCTGTGGTAAAAACGAGAATGGATAGTTCTGGATTTCGTTCAAAGGTTACCTCTATTGTTTTAGAGGCGATAGAAAAAGTCAAAGAAAATCCCAGAGCGTAAATATTTTCTTGTTTTTTTAGCTTTAAATTTGGATTTTTTTGACATGTATCGTAAAGTAATTTTCGGTTTTTTTATATAATATATATTTATTTGGGAGATTTTAACATGAAAGTTGGTTTTTTTCAATTCGCGCCCATTTTTGGTAATCCCGAAAAAAATTTAAAGGTAATCAGGGAGAGTGTTACAAAGGCGGATTCTCCTGATATACTTGTCCTTCCTGAACTTGCGCTTACAGGTTACACTTTTGAAGATTCCAAAGAAGCTTATTCTTTAAGTGAAGAAGTAGGTGGTAAGTTAACGGGCGAGCTTATTTCTATTGCCGACGAAAATAGTGTTACGATGGCGGTTGGTTTTCTCGAAAGAGAAGGCAAGAATCTTTACAACTCGAGTATTCTAGTTAACGGAGAAGGCGTTGTGGGAGTTTACCGAAAAGTACACCTTTTTCGTGAGGAAAAAGCTATTTTCAAGTCAGGAAATATGGGTTTTCCCGTTTTTGAAATTAATGACGTTAAAGTTGGTTTACTTGTTTGTTTTGATTGGATTTTTCCGGAAGCTATGAGAACGCTTGCTTTAAAAGGAGCTGATATTATACTTCATTCAGCGAATCTGTTGTTACCGTATTATCAGCAAGCGGCAATAGTAAGAGCAATAGAGAATAGAGTTTTTATAGTTCTTGCCAATAGGAACGGAATCGAGGAAAGATTCGGTAGTAAGAACGAGTTTACCGGCGAAAGTGAAATTGTTGATCACTGGGGAAAAGTAATATTAAAAGCAGGAAAAGACGAGGAAGGTATTTTTTCGATCGATATAAATCCCGAAGAAGCCAGAGATAAAAAAATTACTGATTTAAACGATATTTTTGAAGACCGTAAGCCTGAATTTTATGAGAATTGGGGATAGTTGATTTTACCACATAAGGCACAGAGAAATACGACGCTTCTTAGTGTTTAATTGTAAATTGTAAGTTGGAAATAGTAAATTGTAAATTGAAAATATTATTACCGTAGATTAACACGTATAGATACTGATTTTTTTAGTTTTTTTACTAAATCCTATATCCTGAATCCCAAATCCTATCTATTGACTCGAAACCCGAAAAATAAAACTCGGAACCCTAATTTACACAGAGACACGGAGCGCACAGAGAAAAATATATTGATTTTTTCGCTAAAAATAGTATACTTTTATTAAATAAAAAAAGTCCTCCATAAATAATGATTTTATTAAACTTTTTATTTGATGATTAGTTTAAAGGAGGAGGAGTATGCGTATATTCTTTATTTTTTTTATAGTCTTATTTTTATTTGTTTCTTGCAAGAATGCGGATAATTTGCCGCCCAGTCCTTACGAGCCGGTAAGTCCGTGGGGTATAACATATGACGGCGAAAATCTATGGGTAACAGATGATAGTC
>CAYRCN010000325.1:0-1648 GCA_964422805.1 uncultured bacterium
CTTTTAAAGAATTGTGCGGAGTTGGTCGAAATTCGAGAATAAAGAGTTTACTAAGCTGACGGAGTTTTTTTCTTTTCTTTTATCTTTACTATTACAGGCAAGAGCTGACCGCTTTTTAATATTTTTTTGTCAATAAATAGGAATAAAAAAAAATATAGAACCGTTAGGGACATGCCTAACATAAAACCTGCGAGATCTGTTTGCCAGAGTTTCTTACCGGCCAGTACTCCGCCGGTAAGAAAGAAAAGAGGCAAAACAAAATTCAGGACTATTGCTTTAAAAATATTTTTGTTGCTTGTCTCAATCTGAACAATATCTCCTACTGCTGCACCTTTTTCATTTCTGCAAACTATTTCTCTTCCTTTTTTGTCAATGCGGCAAAATTTGGCAAACTCGCAGGAATCACAACTCTGGGGAGGCTCTATTAAAACTGTTGCCCTGTTTTTATTTGTTTTGATAACTTTTCCTGTTTCTTCCATAATTATATCTGCCACGAAGGCACTAAGGCACAAAGCCCACCATACCCAAGAATTTAATTTGTTTCTTTACAACCCATCCCGTGCCCCAAAAATTTTTAAATGTGGGACATGTAGATATTGTAGTTTTTTTACTATTTAACCATTTTCCCATTTTTCTATTTAACTGATCCGAAGGATCTTTAAGAAAACAAATCTGTACTGAGGTAGCGCTCTCCTGTATCGGGTAAGATTGCGACTACTTTTTTTTCTTTAGGTAGCTCTTGTGCTATTTTTAACGCAGCCCATAAAGCCGCCCCCGAGGATACACCGGCAAAGATCCCTTCTTCTCTGGCTAATCTTCTTGACGTCAAAAATGCGTCTTCGTTTTTTACCTTTATTATCTCATCGATTATTTCTATATTTAAAACTTCAGGGATAAAGCCCGCACCTATACCCTGAATTTTGTGCGGACCTGGTCGCCCTCCAGATAGTACAGGAGACCCTTCCGGTTCCACAGCTACAATAAGAATTTTTTTGTTCTTAATTTCTTTTTTTAGAACTTCGCCAACACCGGTTAGCGTACCTCCCGTTCCTACCCCGGAGACGAAAGCATCTATATCCGGTACTTGTTTAAGTATCTCTCTTGCTGTAGTTTTTCTATGTGCATCGGGGTTTGCCGGATTTGTGAACTGGTCCGGGTGAAAGAATCCTTTTTCGTTTTTTAGTTCCGCAGCTTTTTCTATTGCTCCTGCCATTCCGAGAGCTCCGCTGGTTAAAATAACTTCTGCTCCCAGAGCCTTTAATATCTTTATGCGCTCTTTACTCATTGTATCTGGCATTACTAAAATCATTTTATAACCCTTAACGGCAGATACATAAGCGAGACCGATTCCCGTGTTTCCACTTGTCGGTTCTATTAGAGTGTCTCCGGGATGAATCTTGCCGCTTCTTTCTGCGTCTTCTATCATGTAAGGTGCAATTCTGTCTTTAACGGACCCGAGGGGATTGAAAAATTCTAGCTTACAATAAACTTCTGCGGAGTTTTTATCGGTCATTTTGTTAAGTTTTACGACAGGCGTATTTCCTATTAACTCGAGAATGTTTTCTGCTGCCTTATTCATTCTTTTATATTTTTTTCCTTTTTTCCAATCGGGGATGTTCAGCCACAAAGACGGATGTGTAGTCGGGAA
>CAYRCN010000326.1:0-1645 GCA_964422805.1 uncultured bacterium
TCAATGGTGGATTTAATCGCCTCTGCATCTTCTTTAGAAGTTGCTTCCTTTAATATTGAAGGCGCTGATTCGACAAGTTCTTTAGCCTCTTTAAGTCCCAATGAAAGCAAAGAACGAACCTCTTTAATAACAGCAAGTTTACTATCTCCAAAAGACTTCAGCGTAACATTGAATTCAGCCTTTTCTTCCGCTGCACCGGCAGCTCCTGGTGCTACTCCAACCGCCTGAACAACTGGAGCCGCAGCAGTAACACCAAACTTCTCTTCCATAGCCTCTACGAGACTATTCAGCTCAAGAATCGTCATCCCTCCGATTAAATCAATAACTTTTTCAGCATTTTTGGATAATTTTGTCCCTTCTGCCATTATTCCTCCTTTTGTTTAGCTATCTCAGATAGAATCACCAAAAATTTTCTTGTTACCCCTGACAAAACAAAAACCAGTTTGTTCAAAGGAGAACTTATTGAAGTCAACATCTTGCTGTAAAGTTCCTCTTTTGAAGGTATAGTTGCCAATTGTCCAAAAGTCTCATAATCAAAGTACTTACCCTCAATAAAGCCTCCATTAACAACCAGATTTTCGTTTTCTCCTCTAAAATCATAAATTATTTTAAGAGGTTGCAAGGGATCCTCGTAACCAAAAACCAAAGCTGTCGGTCCCTTCATCAATTCATCAATATTTTCTCCGTTTGCCTCATCGGCGAATGCTTTTTTGATCAAAGTATTCTTAAAAACCTTTAATTCAGCATTTTTTCTCTTAAGGCTTCTGCGAAGTTCATTAATCTGGGCTGACTTTAGCCCTAAGAAGGTCGTGAAACACAAAGAATTAGACTTTTTATACCTTTCACTAATCTCTTTTACGATTTCCTCGTTTTCTCTTATTCCCATATTAACTCCCCGCAATCATTTCTTTCTTTAAAAAATTTGTATCAATCCTAATGCCAGGACCCATAGTTGTTGAGAGAGCTATTCCTTTTAAATACTGCCCCCCTGCGGATGAAGGTTTCAAACTCATTATTTTTTCGATTAATTCAATAAAGTTCTCATATAATTTTTTTTCTTCAAAGGAAGCTTTCCCAATAGCAACGTGAAGATTGCCACCCTGATCTACCTTAAAATTAACTTTACCTTTTTTTATTTCCTTTACAGCCTGTCCAATATCTTTCGTTACGGTACCGGTCTTGGGCGTAGGCATTAGTCCTCTGGGACCAAGAATTTTTCCTAATTTTCCAATTTTAGGCATCATTTCAGGAACAGCTACGATAGCATCGCATTCAAGCCAACCTTTTTCAATCTTTTCTACAAATTCCTGACCTCCAACCCAATCTGCGCCAGCTTTCTCAGCTTCTACCTGTAACTCTCCTTCAACGAAAGCAAGCACTTTCTTCTCTTTGCCTGTGCCATGGGGAAGTAGAATCGTACCCCGAACCATCTGATCTGCCTTCTTTGGATCAACACCAAGTTTTATAGCCACCTCTACCGTTTCATCAAACTTTGCAGAAGCCATCTCTTTAATTTTGCCAAAAGCCTCTTTAATTCCACATTTATTTTCTTTAGAATAAGAAGCATCCAATTTTTTATACCGCTTACTCCTCTTCATTATTCACTCTCCTCTATCAACATTCCCATTGAATTAGCAGTACCCTC
>CAYRCN010000327.1:0-1629 GCA_964422805.1 uncultured bacterium
GTTGTTTCCTGCTCGGAATGGCGACAAGGGCGGAGGCGGAGAATGCGAAGGAGGAGGCTAAAAAAGAGACTAAACCGGTATCTACGGCGGTTGAAGGTGGAAAGACTTTAAATGAATCTACGGGTAATGTGGAAATACCGCAAATACAGTTAACTAATGTTTATGAGAAAACTTTTGATGAGGAAATTGTGGATGTTGTATTAGATACTGCGACTGTTTCAGTTGCGCGAGCGACGGCAATGGGTTGGAAAAATGTTTCTTCTTTTGCACAAAACGATAAGGTGAAAGTCAATTATCCCAAAATAGGGATTAAGCCAAAAGATAGATCTGGGTATACAGAATTAGTGTTTTTTGATAAGCAAGCGGGAGTAGTTAATAGAGTGAAGGTTGGTAAGGAAGAACATATAGATATTTCTTCCTCTGGAGAATATGTATTAGTGGGAAAAGTAGCGTATGAAGCTATGCCTTTAGAAGGAGGAGTTGTTTACAGTTCTTCGGGTAAAAAAATATTAGATATACCAAAGAATACTCCCTTAATTGTTTCTAATGAGGGGTATATTATTGCTCGTGAAGTTGATTCTTATTTGGGGATGGATTTTCCTGCAAAGTCAAATCCTTTTTATATATATGATAATAAGGGAAATATAATAAATGAGATTAAGAGCCCGGTTGAAGAAGGTGGCGCTCCGTGTTACGCGAAATTTGCGGGAGATGGACAGTTTGCGGCTTTGATGTTTGAAGGATGTGGTCTTCCGCCTAGTTATTTATATTTAATAACTAGAAATGGAGAAGTTATATGGAAGGCTGGTTTCCCCGAGTATCGTTTTGCCGGCGGAAAAGGACTGGATATAGTTGCTGATGTTGGAGTCGCAGTAAAATTGAGTAATAAAGTGATTTTTGTTGATTGGGGTGGGGATGTAAGATGGGAGTTTCCTCTGGAGATTGGAGGAGATATGATAGTGAAGATAAATGGGAATACAAATAAAGTTTATGCGATTTCGACGGAAGGATATGTTTGGTGTATTGATATGAAAAGCGGAAAACTTGTTTGGAAGCACAAAGAATCTTGGTCTCCCGAACCGACCGACAGAAGTTGGAAAGATAATGTTCCTCTTTTTAGAGAAGCTAGATTTGTAGATAATTATTTATACATTGTAGGTAAATGGGATAGGAATTGGCATAGCACAACATTATTTATTCTTGACGCAAGTACAGGTAAACTTTTAAAACAAGAGGAATACCCCAACGAGAAAGTAACTTTTGGTGAAGGAACCGATAAGACGATTCTTTATAATATATCAAAAAATAGTCTTATTCAGGTTAAATAAGTTTACCATGAAGGGTAATAGATGAGTCTATTGAGTGTCATACTTATATTTTTAACTGCCTATCCCTGGCCAATGAAAAATGGAAGTGGAAATTTCAACGGTCCTCTAACAGTCTATGCCACACTTGGAGACGCAAGGGGAGATAATGAACCTCCGATAGTGAATAGATTCCATCATGGAATAGATATTGTAGCTCCTAATGGGACTGCTGTTTATTCGATTGATTCCGGTACCGCTTATACTCACGAAAGTAATGCTCACATATAAAGGGGTCAGGTCTTGTTTTTTGAATTCTTATATA
>CAYRCN010000328.1:0-1626 GCA_964422805.1 uncultured bacterium
ATTGTTTTTTTATTCTTATTCTGCAGAAGATATTTTGCTTTTTGAATAACTTCTCTAACATCTTTTACTCCGCTCTCTGTAGCACTAAGACGCTCAAAGTTTGAATTCGTATGGTTAGAAATTATATAAGCTAAAGTTGTCTTACCAGACCCGGGAGGACCCCACAATATTAAAGAAGGAAGATTTTCTGTTTCTATAAGGTTGCGAAGAACGGACCCCTTCCCCACCACCTCTTCCTGTCCTATGAAATCATCTAATGTTTTCGGTCTAACGCGATACGATAAAGGAGGATTACCTTTTCCTCTTTCAAATAACTTAGCCAACCACCCCCCTCTCCTCAAATAATTGCCACTGATTTACACTGATATAAAAGGATTCCTCCATCTCACCTGATAAAGTTAAGGGGTATCGTTCATAAAAAATGCCTCGCAGACTGAGCGGGCATGGTCTTTTTAGGTAGTAAAAAGGAGCGAAGCCGAGAGACAAGAAACAATTTCCTCTGCTTTCGGAAATTGACTTCGGTTTTTTAGAGAGGTATACTTTAACAACAACCACAGGGGAAACTGACTGCGGTTTTTCCAAAGTGGTATCCCTGAACGACAACCTGTCAGAAATGGACTGTGTTAACTTACGGATAGCTGTCCTCCGTTTAGTGTTTTACCGTGACAGATATTTAATTCCTTTATCTCCAATATCTCTTCGATAAAACAGATTAGAACACTCGATTTTTTCGACACAACGATAAGCCTTTTCTTTCGCGCCCATTAAATCATTCGAAACACCAACACATGCCAGAACTCTTCCGCCGTTTGTATAAAACTGTCCCTCTTCGGTTTTTGTTCCCGCATGAAAAACGGTACATTCAGATTTCGGTACATTTATCTCGAAACCTTTCTCGTAACTTCCGGGATAGCCCTTCGAAGCCATGACAACCGCCAAAGCAGAATTCCGGCTACAATTAAGTTTACCCCCTAAAGTGTAATCGTTTGCTTTAATCAAGATTTCCAACAAATCATCTTCCAAAAGGGGAAGAATAACCTGAGTCTCAGGATCACCGAATCTAACGTTAAATTCGAGAACCTTTGGACCTTCTTTTGTTATAATTAACCCACCGTATAGAACACCTTTGCATTCTATACCTCTTCTCATCAATTCTTTTATCGTTGGCTTGAATACCTTTTCTATAATTTCCGGCATTTCACTTTCCGTTAAGAAAGGTGTAGGAGCATAGGCACCCATGCCCCCTGTATTGGGTCCTTCATCATTATCGTATGCTCTCTTATGATCCTGAGAAGGAAGAAAGGGAAGTATTTTATCACCTGAAATAAGCGCCAGAACCGAAACTTCTTCACCAACCAAAAGCTCCTCGATTACCACTGTCTTCCCGGCTTCCCCGAATTTTCCACTTTCCATTAATGACTCGAGTGCCTCAAGTGCTTCCCTTTTGCTCTGACATACGATAACTCCTTTACCTGCTGCAAGTCCACTCGCTTTCACAACAGAAAGCTCTCCATGGCTTCCAACGTACCTTCTTGCGGAATTAAAATCGTCAAATATTTCAAAAGAGGCTGTAGGTATATTTGCTGCCGCCATAACTTCTTTTGAGAATGCTTTACTTCCCTCGAG
>CAYRCN010000329.1:0-1620 GCA_964422805.1 uncultured bacterium
GTAATATCAGCTGTTTTTCTTGCTGCTGGTTATTTCCTTCAGAAATTTAAAACTGACAAAAAGATACAAACGGCAGAAATAAAAGCTGAAAAACTAATAAGAAGCGCTCAAACGAAGAGTAAAGAAATTGAAGAAAAAACTCGCGAGAGACTAGAACAGCTAAAAAGAACTCAGAAGAAAGAATTTATCGAAGAAACTCGAGCTCAAAAAAGACATCTGGATAGATGGGAAAAAGAATTAGAAAGGAAAGATGAAGAACAGAAAAAAACAAGTAGTTTTCTTTCGCAGAAAGAAAAGAACCTGATGGCCAGAGAAAAAGCGGTACAGGAACAAAAAGAAGAAATAATGTTAAAACGAAAGAAATACACGGACCTCGTTGAAATAACAAACAAAAGGCTTGAAACAATATCCAGGCTAACCAAAGATGAAGCGCAAAAAATAATATTGGAAGAAGTCAAAAAAGAGTCTGAGAATAAAGCCATACAGATTGAGAATGAGATTATAAGTGAGGCAACTAAAAAAGCAAAAAGAACCGCGCAGAAAATTATAACCGAAGCCATTCAGCGCTGTGCGATTGACAACGTCTCTGAATCTACAGTTTCCGTAGTGTCTCTACCCTCCGAGAGCATGAAAGGTAGAATAATAGGAAGAGAAGGTAGAAACATAAGGGCTTTCGAAAAAGCAACAGGAATAGAAGTAATAATCGACGATACGCCTGAAGCAGTAACCTTATCCTGTTTCGATCCAATAAAACGCGAAATTGCCAAAATTTCTCTGGAAAAATTAGTTAAAGATGGGCGTATACACCCGGCTAGAATAGAAGAAATTGTAGATAAAACAAAAAAAGAACTCGAAGACAGGATATTAGAGATAGGAGAAACCACAATTTTTGAAGTTGGTCTCTCAAAAATAAATGACGATTTAGTGAAAATGATAGGAAAACTTAAATTTAGATCCAGCTATGGACAAAACGTACTACAGCATTCAAAAGAAGTTTCCTACTTAATGGGAGCAATGGCAGGAGAATTGGGCTTGGACATTGAAACAGCGAAGAGAGCGGGCATTTTACACGATATTGGGAAAGGAATGAGTCAGGATTACTCGGGCAGCCATGCAGACATCGGGGCAAGCGCTGCAAGAAAATACGGGGAAACACCCGTAATTGTCAACGCAATAGCTGCCCACCATGAAGAAGTAGAACCAGAAAGCCCCTTTGCTGTCCTTTTGCAGGCAGCTGACGCTATTTCAGGAGCAAGACCAGGAGCAAGGAAAGAAACATTAGAAGCATACATTAGAAGAGTCGAAGAACTGGAAAAAATAGCTTCCTCCTTTAGCGGAATAAAAAAGGTTTACTCAATACAGGCGGGAAGAGAAGTTAGAGTGATTGTTCAGCCTGAAATTATCTCCGATAACGGAACCAGAGAAATTGCTACAAAAGTTGCCAAAAAGATAGAAGAAAATTTAAGCTATCCCGGAGAAATAAAAGTCACTGTTATAAGAGAAACCCGCGCTGTAGATCATGCGCAGTAATTAAAATTAAAAGCCTTATTTCCTTAACTTAAAGGAGTAGTAATTAATGAGATTACTCTTTATTGGTGATGTTGTAGGCAAACCGGGGCT
>CAYRCN010000330.1:0-1596 GCA_964422805.1 uncultured bacterium
CAAAAGAAGGTTCTTTTATTGAAATTCTAAAGCCGGAAGAACTGGATTACTATTTGGCGAAACAGACGTTACTTGATCTTTTTGATAAGGAAAAAACAGATGACAAGGAGAAAGAAAAATCTAAACCCTCTGTTGACAGAGCTCTGGAGTTCTATACCAGGGATCTTACTGATCTTGCAAAGAGAGGCAGAATTGACCCTGTTATTGGCAGGGAATCCGAGATGGAGAGGATTATTCAAACTTTGTGTCGAAGAAAGAAGAACAATCCGGTACTTGTTGGTGAGCCCGGAGTTGGTAAGACCGCGATAGTTGAAGGTCTTGCGCAAAGGATTATTGTCGGCGCGGTGCCCAAGATGTTGCAGGATAAGAAGATTCTTTCCATGGATCTCGCTTCTGTTATAGCCGGAACGAAATATAGGGGTCAATTCGAAAAGAGATTGAAGCAAATATTGGAATCATTAAAGGATTCTGAAAATATTCTTTTTATCGATGAAATGCATACTATCGTAGGTGCCGGAGCTGCAGAAGGAGCCATAGATGCTTCTAATATGTTGAAACCCGTTTTAGCCAGAGGAGAAATCCAAACAATTGGAGCTACAACTACGGAGGAATACAGGAAATATATAGAAAAGGATGGCGCTCTCGAGCGTCGATTGCAGATGATTCTTATAGACCCTCCCACTATAAATGAAACGATAGATATACTAAATGGTATTAAGCGTAAATATGAGGATTTTCATAAAGTTACATATACTGGCGAAGTAATCAAATCTGCGGTGAAACTTTCCTGTCAATATATTGCCGATAGGAATCTTCCTGATAAAGCTATCGATGTTCTGGATGAAACGGGAGCAAAGGTGAGGTTAAGGGAGACAAAGGTACCTGATGAAATTGTATCATTAGAGGAAGAACTTCGCAAGGTCAAGGATGAATTGCTTAAAGCCAGGGAAGAAGGAAAATATGAAGTTGCTATAGAATTGCGAGATAGAAGGGATGAAATAGAAGGCAAATTGGAGAAAAGTCTGGAAGATTGGGGGAGGTATGGAGCGCTTCAGAGGGTTGAAGTTACTGAAGATGATATAAGAGAAGTTATTTCACTTTGGACCGGGATTCCCTTAAAAAGACTCAGGGAAGAAGAAACTGAGAGACTTCTTTCTATGGAAGAAGAAATTAAGAGAAGGCTTGTAGGACAGAATGAGGCAATTAAAGTGGTTTCTAAAGCAATCAGAAGAAGCAGGGCGGGCTTACGTGATTTGAGGAGGCCTTTAGGCGCTTTTCTCTTTCTTGGTCCTACGGGAGTGGGGAAAACAGAACTGGCAAAACAGCTCGCAAAGTTTCTTTTTAATACAGAAGAAGCTTTGATTAGGATTGATATGAGTGAATTCATGGAGAGGTTCAATGTTTCCAAGTTAATAGGGGCTCCTCCCGGATACGTTGGATATGATGAAGGTGGAATTTTAACCGAGGCTGTCAGAAGAAGACCGTACTCTGTAATTCTCTTGGATGAAATAGAGAAAGCTCATCCTGATGTTTATAATGTTCTTCTTCAGGTTTTTGATGAAGGTATGCTTACGGATGCCTATGGTAGAAAAATCT
>CAYRCN010000331.1:0-1563 GCA_964422805.1 uncultured bacterium
ACGAAGCATATTCAAAGTTTATAGAAGTAGTCGAAAAAAATCAGGGATCCGTAAATCTCGCCCTACTTCAAGCCGCTCTAACAAAGAAAAAACTAAATGAATTTGAAAACGCTTTGAGCATTCTGGACACATACGAACGTAATTTCCCCAACAGTAATGAAATAGATAAAGTACATATGTTAAAAGGAGATATTTATCAAAGTCTAAAAGAATACAGAAAAGCTCTTTCGGAATACGATAAAGTCAATCTGGAAAAATCACCCGACTTTACCCCCTATGTTCTCGAAGCAAAAGGATGGGCTTGGATGGGACTTAAAAGATACGATATGGCATTCCATAACCTTGAAGAACTATCGGAAAAATTTCCTGACTTTTGCAGCAGAGCCGAAATATATTTTCAACTCGGGAATGCAGCTTATGCAATGGGAGATACCAAATCGGCAGAGCGCGCTTACCGTCAGGTTAAAGGTGATAGAAAACCTGAAGCTTTATTCAATCTCGGAAAGATGTTCCTGGACAACAAAGAATATAACAAAGCGATCGAAGAATTCGTTAATATAAAAAAGAATTATTCACTTTCAAATTACGGTCAGATAAGTTCTTACTATATCGCTCTTGCCCTCAGAAAGAAAAACGATTTAAGAGCTTCCAACGAACAATTGTATTCTATGATTTCCGAATCCTATGACGCTGAAATTTTAGTAGAATCTTTTTTACTACTCGGTGATAATTATTTTGACCAGGCAAAATTCGATTCCTCATTTAAATACTACACAAAAGGATTTGAATTAACAAGAGAAAAGCTTTCCGGAGCCAACGCTTCTTCTCTAACACTTTTAGGAGTTCGCGGTATTCTTCTCTCCAGAAATAGCTCATCGGGAAGTTCAAAAATGGAAGAAGAGGCAAGAGACTTGTTAAGAAGATTACGCGGAAGCGGCATGGAAGGTAAAGTAAATAGCCTCGTAGGGAATATTCTCTTTAATTCCGGTAAATACAACGAATCCGTAACATATCTTGAATATTCCGACGAACCGGATAGTTACTACAAAGCAGGTCTTGCCTTCCTTAAAATGGGAAGAAAAAAACAAGCAGTTCAATTTTTGAGCAAAGCAGCAAAATCAAATGAATTTAAAGATAAAGCTTATATGGAACTCGGCAGGATTGAATACAATAATGGAAACACAGATGGTGCTAAAAAATACCTGGTTAAATCTTCCCTGCCCGAAGCATCTCTCCTGTATGCGTTAGCCCTCAAAAAAGAAGGAAAAGAGAAGGAAGCCACTGAAAGATTATTAAAATTAAGAGGAGAAGTTGACGGTCTAGCTTACATCGAACTTGCAAAAATATTGATGGTTCGTAAAGACTTCACCTCCGCTTTAAAGAATCTTGAAGAGGCATTAAAATTTGAACGCTCCGAAGCCGAAGCCTATTACCTCAAAGGTAAAATTTTGTTAGAAACGGGAAAGGAGGAAGAAGCCTTAAAAACACTTCTAAAAGTCAGATACTTACATCCCGAAAGTGAGTGGGTATCCCCATCTCTTTATACTCTTTCTGAAATAATGA
>CAYRCN010000332.1:0-1552 GCA_964422805.1 uncultured bacterium
GGACCCTCTATTATAAGTCCGTCAGGTTTTTCCTCTACTTTTGCGCCCATTTTTTTAAGCCCGGCAGCTATAGCGTAAATTCTGTCAGTTTCTTTTACTCGCAATTCTTGCGCATCTTTGATTTCGGTAACTCCTTCTGCTTGAGTCGCGGCTACGGCTAATATGGGAAGTTCGTCTATTACTTTTGGTATTACTTTCCCGAATATCTTTATGCTTTTTAGTTTACTTGCTTTTACAAGTAAATCTGCTACTGGTTCGTAATTTTTATTCCGCTCATTTTTAATAGATATATCAGCGCCCATGCTTTTTAACACTTCTATTATGCCGATTCTTGTGGGATTTATTCCTACATTTTTAATTAGCAACCTTGAACCTTTAATTATGTTTGCAAGAACGAGAAAAAAAGCTGCTGATGATATATCTCCCGGGATCGATATTTCTTTTCCTTTTAACTTATTTTTCTCTTTGAGTGTAATTTTATTTTTTGATGATTCTATTTTTGCTCCATATAAGTTTAATATTCTTTCTGTATGATCTCGACTTTGAGCGGGTTCTGTAACAGAAGAACTTCCTTCAGCGTAGAGAGAAGCAAGTAGTATGGCAGACTTGACCTGGGCACTCGCTACTTTTAATTTGTAATCTATTGCCTTTAAATTTCCCCCTTTTATTGTAAGGGGTGCGAATTGGTCATTCTCCCTGCCGGATATTTTTGCTCCCATTAGGTTTAGAGGTTCGATGATTCTTTTCATAGGACGTTTTAAAAGAGAACTGTCACCCGTTAGTACTGAAAAGAAATTTTGTCCCGAAAGCAGACCTGATAGTAATCTCATAGAAGTGCCTGAATTTTTACAATCTAATATATCTTCTGGTTCTTTGAGTCCGTGTAATCCCTTGCCTTCTATTCTGATAGTAGCTTTATTTTTTAAAATATTTATACCAAGCTTTTTCATGATTTCCATGGTTGCCATGCAATCATCGCAAGTTGAATAGTCCTTTAGAATTGTTATTCCTTCGGAAATAGAACCAACTACTAATCCTCTGTGGGTAATGGATTTATCTCCGGAAACCTTTATCTCACCGTTTATTTTAGATGCTTTTGATAGAATCAGGTTCACTTTTTATCCTTGATCACGTAGCTGCCCAGAAGTTTAAAGTATGTTACTACTTCTTTTAATGTTTCGACAGCGTGGTTGCAATTTTCGTCTTCCATGCTTCCTTTAAAATCAATATAAAAAAGATATTCATATGGTCTTCCCAGTACCGCTCTTGATTCTAATTTGGTTAAATCTATATTCCGCAGAGCGAAAATACTCAGGCATCTAAAGAGTATGCCGGGTTCATTTTTAACGCCGAAAACAAACATAGTTCTAGCGTTTTCTCCCGTGTATATTTTCCTCTCTTTTGATATAATAAGAAACCTTGTGAAATTATCGGGGTGTGATTCAATATTTTCTTTTAGTTTTTTAAAGCCGTATAGTTTTGCGACCTGTGGTCCTGCAATAATTGCCACATTCTTGATTTTCTGTTCTTTTACGAGTTTTGCCGCTCCTGC
>CAYRCN010000333.1:0-1547 GCA_964422805.1 uncultured bacterium
TTTATAGGGAAATTTTTGAAAAATTGAGTAAGAAGTATCATAGAATATTTGTTTCTGAGTGTTGGTAAAATGTCTAATAAGGGTGAGTTGAGTCCATCGTAAGGATCGTGTCCCTTAAAATCGGAGTTTTCGCTTTGTCTTAAAATGTTTATTGCTATTTCTAAGGGTTCAAAATCTATCGGCTTCAATTGTCCATTTGGTTACTTCTAACAACTCTTCCGGTGTAATCGGTGCTCCAATTCCTTTTGTAATACTTTCAATGAAAAGTTCTATTTCTTTCTCATAGCCTTTATCTTGAGCTCTTGTCTTGAAATATTTTCTTTTACCGCATACGGACATTGATGTAATTCTGAAATCTTCTATTATACCCACTTTTCCGTCTACAAAAACTTCGATTCTTTCCTTAGAGAAAGTTTTATCCCCTATGGTGATGTATGATATTGTTCCGATAGAACAATCGGTGAATTCTATTTGTAAAACTTTATTATCCTTTTCTGTAGAAGAAATCGCGGTTAGGTTTTTTATTTCATGCCCAGCAAGAAATCTAATATAATCAATGAAGTGGCAGCCTTCTCCGATTATTCTGCCGCCTCCGAAATCCGGGTCCTTAAGCCAATGATCCACCGGAAGTTCTCCCGCGTTTATTCTGTAATTCGCTATTAAAGGACTATGTTCATTTCCTATAAATTCTTTAAGTTTTATAGAATGCGGAGAAAACCTCCTGTTAAAACCAACCATTAAACGCGTCTTCGAATTGTTTAAAGCCTCTTTTATTTCGCTTAACTCCTTTTTCTTCATGGCAAGAGGTTTTTCAACATAAACATTCTTACCATTATTCAACGCTTCAATTACTATCTTAGCGTGCAAATTGTGCCTTGTAAGGATGAAAATTGTGTTAATTTCTGAATCTTTTAGTATTTCTTTGTAATCTGCTGTCGAATAGGAAAATCCGAATTTTTTACTTACGTTTAACGCATCTGCTCCATCTAATGTTGCAATACCAACGGGTACAACATTACTGTTTTTTGTTAGCGGAGGTAGAATGAATGTCTTACCGAAATTTCCTGCTCCTATGACTCCTATTCGTACTTTTCCTTCCTTTTTATATTCTTTTTTTGGAATATAAATTCTTTTCTTTCTTTCTATATCACTCTTATATTCAAAGACTACTCCTAAAAATTTTTCCTTTCCTTTTAGAATTAAATCATAAGCGTCTATAGCTGAATCGATTGAGAATTTGTGTGTAATTAATTCTTTTATATTTATCTTTTTTTCTGAAATAAGATCAAGTATTGTTTCCATGTTTCTTTTTTCTGTCCATCTTACATATCCGATTGGATAGTCGATCCCCTTTTCTTCATATAGAGGATCATATCTTCCGGGTCCATAGGAACGAGAAAGATCAAGTTCAAGTTCTTTCATATAGAAGTTCTCCCGTTCAAGTTCCATACCAACGTTACCTACAACGATAACTCTTCCTTTATCTCGAAGAATCTCAGATGCAAGATTTACAGGTAAACTACTATTTGTTCCTGCTGTGATTATAA
>CAYRCN010000334.1:0-1527 GCA_964422805.1 uncultured bacterium
ATGCATTTTTCAATCAAACAGATAGAATTTTGCTTTTTAAATGTTAATATTAGGCCAGATACTGCTAAAAGAAACAATAAAGCCATTTGCCTTATATTACTGAAGTAGTATAAATTGTCAAGGGAAATCAGGGGTTGGCCTCAAAAGATTTTCCCATTGACATATATTGTTAAGTGTATTATTATAATTCACTAATTTAATGATTTGGTTTAGTGTATTTGTTTCATAAAAAGCCTATAAATTAGGATTTTTTTTAGAATAGGTTATGGTTAATGGATAATTATAGAAAAAGTGTTTTGCCTTCCGGGGTAACTGTATGTTCAGAGTTTATACCTTCGGCATATTCTGTTATCATTGGTGTTTACATAACCGTTGGTTCAAGAGACGAGGATGAAAAAAAGGCTGGTATATCTCATTTTACTGAACATTCGGTATTTAAAGGGACTAAAAAACGCAGCGAAAGGGAAATTTCTCTGGCTATAGAGTCGAGAGGAGGATATTTGAATGCTTCTACTTCCAGAGAGTGGACTTCTCTTTATGTTCATGTTCTTCCGGAAGAGGTTAATCTTGCTTGCGACATTCTTGCTGATTTGATAGAGAATCCTAAATTTTCAGAAGATGCATTAGAATCGGAAAGAGCGGTGATTTTACAGGAAATTAAAATGTTTAATGATTCTCCTGAAAGTTTGCTTTTCGATTATACATTTAAGAGTACTTTTGGTGAAGACCACCCTCTGGCAAGGTTGATTTTAGGAAGCATTGAATCTGTAAACAATATAAAACGTAAGGATGTAATAGATTTCTGGGAGAAGAGTTGGACAGCGGAGCGGATATTCGTGTCCGCCGTAGGCAAGGTTAATCATGATAATTTGTGCGATTTAATTAATGGGAAAATTATTAAGAAAAAAGGCAGTGGTATTACGAGGGAGTTTCCTTCGGTCCAAAGTAAAAAAATAAATGCTATTGCCAAACCTGATTTAAATCATAAATATGTCGCACTTTCGTTTCCTTCTTTTTCATATAATCATGAACTGAGATTTGCGCTTCTCGTTGCCGGGACTATACTCGGTTCAGGTATGAGTTCGCTTTTGTTCCAAAGATTACGACAGGACTTGAGTTATGTTTACGAAGTATCAACTTTTAACGAATTTTTCAGCGACGCCGGAATTTTTGGCATATATTTTTCTACCGATGAGAATAAGTTACAGGATGCTCTAAATGAAACAAGGGATTTATTATATTCTCTGGATTTTGCAGAAGCTGAGGTTGAAACCGCGAAGGAAAGGTTAAGAGGTAATATTGTGATATCTCTGGAAAGCAGCGGGAATAGAATGGAAAGGAATGTAAAAGAAGAAATATGCAAGGGAAAACGTTCCACCATAGCTGATCTTCTGAAGAAAATAGAAGATGTCTCCATGGATGAAATTGATATTGTTACAAAAAACTACTTGAAGCCGTATAATTTTGTTCTAACAGTTTTAGGGGAAGAAGATAATGTCTCTTGGTGATATTTACAATTCAAGAAGA
>CAYRCN010000335.1:0-1518 GCA_964422805.1 uncultured bacterium
TTATTGATACTATTCCGTATTACGCTAAAGTTTGTGAGAGTGCCACCCAACCATCGTTCTTTAACGTAAGAAGCGTTAACTCTTTTTGCTGCTTCTTCTATTATATTCTGCGCTTGCTTTTTTGTACCTACGAATAGAAATTCTCCTCCTTTTGCTGCAATATTGGATACAATACGGTAAGCGTCTTTTAATAATTCTACAGATTTCCGAAGATCTATTATATGTAAACCATCTTTTTCTGTGTAGATGTAAGGTTCCATTTTTGGATTCCAGTTTCTTCTTTTATGTCCGAAATGTGCTCGCGCGTCTAAAAGATCTTTAAATTGTAGCGCCACTATAACCTCCTATCTCTTCGAATGCTGGAAAGCTCTTCTTGCTTTACGGAGTCCATATTTTTTTCTTTCTTTAACTCGTGCATCTCTTGTCAGGAACCCAGCGTCTTTTAATGGCTTTTTGTATTCTTCTTTTATTTTAACAAGACCTTTAGCTACTGAATACCTTATAGCATCTGCTTGTCCTGAAAGGCCTCCGCCTTTGGCTACGATATTTATGTCAAAATCATTTTGGACACCAACTCTTTCAAGCGGTTTCCGTACTTCATAAACAAGGCGGTCTGATTTAAGATATTCTTTTACCGTCTTTTTGTTAACGGTAATTTTACCGCTTCCGGGTAAAAAACGGGAAGTTGCTACTGCGTTCTTTCTTCTTCCGGTCGCAATGGTGATTTCATCCATTTTTTATACTCCTAACTCTAATTCCTTTGGTTTTTGAGCTTCATGAGGATGCTTCTCATCGCAATAAACTTTTAATTTCTTTATCATTTTTCTTCCTAGTCTGTTCTTAGGTAGCATACCATAAACCGCGTCAATCACTATTCCTTCGGGATATTTCTCTTTTTTCTTTTTGAAGGGGATTTCTTTTAGTCCTCCAAGGTAACCGCTATGTTTCCTGTACAATTTTTGCTCTTCTTTTTTACCGGTAAGTCTTACTTTATCAGCATTAATTATGATGACAAAATCACCGTTATCAAGATGAGGTGTGAAATCGGGTTTATGTTTACCCCTTAATATAGATGCAGCTTTGGAAGCTAATCTCCCTAAAATCTTATCTTTGGCATCTAAAATCCACCAATCTTGTTTGATGTTCTCCTTCTTCAATGAAAAAGTCTTCATTTTTTCTCCTTTCCAATTTTATGCTTTTTAATTTATTTAATTTATATTCTTGGCTTAAATATATAAAGAAAAGGAATTTTGTCAAGAAGTATTTTATAATTACTCCTCCCATCACTCCTATACCCAGCTTTCAGCTATTAGCCTTTGGCTTTTGGCGAATTAACATACCCACAGGCTCCGATTTTTTTTGCTAACAGCTAAAAGCAAACAGCCAATAGCTATTTTTAGGCACTTGAATTTTTTGTTTTTTTTGTTATAATAACGGACATGGACAGAAGAAATTACATGGAAAATATGGTTGAGGAGATTTTGAGCGATATCTTTGAAAGTTATCCTGATTATGAAA
>CAYRCN010000336.1:0-1517 GCA_964422805.1 uncultured bacterium
ATTCGGAGGCAGATTTGTACCCGAAGTACTAATGGACGCAATTTACGAATTAGAAAAAGCATATCTATCTCTTAAAGAAGATAAAAATTTCAAGGAGGAATTAAACTTCTTACTCAAAGAGTATGCAGGAAGACCCTCTCTTTTATATTTCGCAGAAAGACTTACTGACAAAATAGGAGGAGCTAAAATATATTTAAAAAGAGAAGATATGATGCACACAGGAGCTCATAAAATAAATAATACTCTTGGACAGGTACTCCTGGCAAAAAAAATGGGGAAACAAAGAATAATTGCCGAAACAGGAGCGGGACAACACGGAGTAGCCACAGCAACAGCCTGCGCTCTTTTAGACCTTGAATGCCATGTGTACATGGGAACGGAAGATACAAAAAGGCAAAAAATGAACCTTTTTAGAATGGAACTTCTCGGCACAGAAGTAATACCAGTAGATTCAGGCTCAAAGACTCTTAAAGACGCAATCAACGCAGCTATCAGAGATTGGGTTACTAACGTAGAAACCACTCACTATTGCATCGGTTCAGTCGTAGGACCGCATCCCTATCCTATGATGATTAGAGATTTCCAATCGGTTATAGGAGAAGAAACTAAAAAGCAAATTTTAGAAAAGGAATACAAGTTACCGGATGTAATTACCGCCTGCGTCGGGGGCGGAAGCAATGCTATAGGCATTTTTTATCCTTTCATAGAAGAAGACAACATTAAAATGGTCGGTGTCGAAGCAGGAGGTTTGGGTCTCGATACTAAAAAACACGCCGCAAGCTTGTGCAAAGGAGGAATCGGAACTCTTCATGGAGCAATGAGTTACCTTCTTCAGGATAAAGACGGACAAATTACGGAAACCCATTCGATTGCTCCGGGACTCGATTATCCCGGAGTAGGACCGGAACATTCTTACCTTAAAGACAAAGGTATAGTTGAATTCACAGCAATTTCAGATGAAGAAGCTTTAAACGCTTTCAACATACTATCACAAACGGAAGGAATAATACCTGCATTGGAAAGCTCACATGCTGTAGCCTACGCAATAAAGATTGCAAAAGATATGTCACGGGAATCTATAATTATTGTTAACCTTTCCGGGCGTGGAGATAAGGATTTGGAAATTGTGGAAGGAGTTTTATGCGAAACGCCATAAGTGTATCAGAGAAATTCAAGGAATTAAAAGCAAAAAATGAAACCGCATTAATTCTTTATACAACCGGCGGATTTCCAAATCTCGCGGAATCTCTGAAAATTATAAAAACGCTCGAAGAAAGCGGAGCCGATATCATTGAAATCGGAATACCTTTTTCAGATCCTATAGCGGATGGACCAACTATACAGGAATCTTCACATATTTCACTCATGAAAGGAACCACGTTAAAAAGAATTATCGGCAATCTCAAAAAACTCGAGATAAAAATTCCTGTTGTCTTCATGAGTTATTTGAATCCACTGCTCGCTTACGGCAAAGAAAAAGTTTTACATGACATGAATAAAAACGGAGTAAGCGGACT
>CAYRCN010000337.1:0-1508 GCA_964422805.1 uncultured bacterium
GAACTGTCGCTCTGGGAGTTGACATTCCGCAAAAGATAATTACTAATATGGTGCACCTCGAAGGGAATCGAAACAATATTAGAAAGTTGGCTGGAATAAGGCTTTTAGAAATGTTAAAAAACTTGCTGGAGGAGATAAAATAAGATTATTCACGGCAATTAATATACCAGATGAGGCAAAAATTTTGATTTCATCTCTTTATGAGGACTTAAAAACTCCGTCTTCTGTCAAGTGGGTAAAAAAAGAAAATTTACACATCACCCTAAAGTTTCTTGGTGAAACCGATAAGAAGACAGCTATTGAAGATAAAATGAAAGAAATCACCGAAGAGTTTTCTTCATTTAACGTTTCCTTAAAAAAAATAGGCGCTTTCCCTTCTTCAAAAAGAGCAAAAATTCTCTGGGTTGGAGTCGAAGAAGGCATGGATGAACTAATTGAATTATTTTCAACTATCGAAAACAAGCTTTCTCCTCTGGGATTTGAAAAAGAAGTGAGAAAATTCACTCCGCATATTACATTTGCCAGGGTTAAAAAAGGAAATTATAGCTTACCCGAACAAATAGACTTCTCCTTTGATTCTTTTCCCGTAAATGAAGTTGCTCTTTTCAAAAGCACTCTAACGCCAAAAGGACCCATATATGAAACCCTATCATCAATCCCTCTCGGAGGTAAAATTTGAACATTCATCCGCCAATAGCATATCTTTTTGTGATTCTTATGCTTGCCTTTATGGCAGCTTCGATTAAAAGATCTAAAATAATTGACTTTATAGGCGAAAAATTTCTAAAAGGCGCAAACGAAAAAACGGCAACAATGAAGCTTGTTGCGTTATCACACATTCTGGCACCCTTTTTTCTTTCCTTCGTTCTTATTTCTTGTTTCGAAAATTGGATTCTGCGGTTTAAGGAAAAAGAAAAGTCACTAACACTATTGGTCGCTTCGGCTATAATGGGAAGCATAATCACTCCGTTTGGAAACCTTAGAAACATTTTTATCGTTATAGCCTTTGGAAAAGGGACACCCAATCTCAGCTTTCCTGCTTTTATAGCAATAATGCTGCCTCTTTGGATAGCCAGTCTCTTTACCTTACTCGCGGTAACCTATTTTATCTGCGAAGAAAATATAATAAAAGAAACAAGCAGCACTGTAGAATGGAAAAAAACAGAACTCATCTTCTCAATAATTCTCTTGTTCTTTGTTTTTGGATATTTCAATGTAGGAAAACACTACAATCTAAACTTGATTGGATTGATCATCTTAGGTGGAGTGTTTTGCATTGCTTTTATGGGAACGGAACCCTTAAAAGCTGTCAACTGGTGGCTTTTTATACCTGTGGGTGTTTGTTTTATAGTTTTCTATACGCTACACTTCTTACCCCTATCTGGTATGGAACTTGCACCCTGGATAATATATTCCGTGGGGAGTATAGGCTCAGCGGGTCTTTCATCAAATTTACTTTCTTTTATACTCCCATTATTAAATTATGACAAATCCATTATCTTATACTC
>CAYRCN010000338.1:0-1503 GCA_964422805.1 uncultured bacterium
AAGTATTATAGGCGATAAACTGGGAATGGCAATTTTATACAAAAACGAAGACAAAATCACGACAACAGAAGACGAACTGAATGAGGTGGCAATACTGAAAGCACAAAACGGTATGTTAACCTATTATTTCCTTGCAGCCTGGGAACAGGAACCAAACGGAATAAAAAACGAAGAAGAATTTATAAAATACCTTGAAAAAACAATAAAAGAACTTGATTCGCCAATCTTAATCGAGATAATGCAGCGCAACAACTAATCTATTTTTTTGAATAGATAATAGATTTCCACTTTTTGGCGACTTCTTCCATCGTAGTCGGATTACCTATATCCTTAGTAAGCGCGGTACCGCAAAATACCCCATCAGGATCACTCCTTACAATTTCGGCGAGATTTTCTTCAGAGACACCGCCCGTATAAAATACGGTTAAGCCTTTGTAAGGTCCCTTCCAGGCTTTCGCAATTCCATACAAAGAACTCGTTGATGTAACGGTCGGAAAAAGCTTGTATACCCACTGGTAAGGAAATTTTTCTCTTAATTCTGCGAATTCACAACCATAAAGTTCTGCTTTTCTTACAAGCTGCTTACCTACATCTCCTAATCCCCCGGGAATGTACATTATATCTCTAACAGCGCAAACTTCCAAAACCTCAGGAATATAATCGGCAGAAACAACACCGGCAACGCCCAGGCAGACGGCTTTTTCAGCAAGTTTCCCGGTCATAACCGTACCCGCAAGTATTAAGGCATCAGGATACTTATCAAGAACCGCCTTTATACCCGAGTACGCAACATCGGAGCGAAAAACAATTTCCAGCGTAACCCCGAGAGGATGCAATATTTCATAAGCCTTAACACATTCGCCCTCGGTCTTTGGAGCTAAAATTGCGACTACCCCGCTCTCTTTTATTTGCCTGAACACTGCGGCCGATTTACCCATAACACACCTCCGTTAAAAGTTTTTACGGCATTTTCATTTTAGAACATATTGCCAAATTTGTCAAGGACCGCAAAAAATAATTCTCACACAAAGAGCACAAAGTACACGAAGGTTTTATTCTTAAGCCAACAGCCAAAGGCGAAAGGCTAAAAGCTTAGCTCAACAACAAATCACACGAATAGCACGAATAAAATAAATTTTAACCCAAGACCAATGACGTACGACTCGTGACTCGGTTAAGATTTGCGGAATCTTTAAAAAATCCCCTTGACAAAGTCGAAAAAATTATTATAATACTTTACAAAACAAAGTACTTTGATTTAGGAGGAAAAATGAAAAAAAATCTTTTAGCAGCAAGCGTAGTATTAGTTATCTTTTTTATATCCTGTACCCCACCCGTCTATCTCCCGAATAGCCTAAACACTCCTCTCCTTAAAGAAAAAGACGAATTCAATGTTGGATTAAATAGATCAAATGGCGGCTGCGATTTTCAAATTTCTAAAGCGGTTTCAGACAATGTTGGATTAATGATAAACGCAACTTACCTCAGAGATAGAAATGAGTT
>CAYRCN010000339.1:0-1501 GCA_964422805.1 uncultured bacterium
TTACAGGAATGGTTCCGCAAAAAATCGATGATTTAGAAAAACGAAGGGATATCACAGAAGAATATAAAGAGGATACCCCGGAAGCAATAAAGCTCTTTCTCGATGCAACGGTATTATTTGAAGCAGGAGAATATGACGAAGCAAGAGTCAAATTCGAGAAAGCTCTTAGAGGTTTAGGCGAGTACAGATTAGAGGCTTTATATCGCATTGGTGAATGCTATTATAATACAGGTAATTATAAAAAAGCTCTATCAATATTTTATAAAATTAACAGTGAATCAAGAGATACTTATCTTTACCCCGAAAGTATATACGCAATAGCCGCCTGTCACATTGCACTGGGAAATTGGAACGAAGCAGAAACGAGTCTTAATACATTAATTTTAGAATATCCGGGCTATAAAAACGCCGATAAGACTTTAATGACAAAGGCTATAATCGCTTTTGGTCAGGACCATTACGAAGAAGTAACTGAGTTATTGAAAGATATCGATACGAAAGAAGCGCTGTTTTACAAGGCAAAGGCATATTTTTTCATCAAAGATCCAAGAAGATCGCTGGCAGCTTTTAAGAAAATAGCTGACGATTACCCGGAAAGCCCGCTTGCAAAATATTCATCCTATTATATGGGAGACGTATTGTTTTTCTCCGGTAATTATTCCGGAGCTCTATATAAATACGTCGATTTTCTGGAAAAGTATCCCTATGATGAATTAAAGGAATTTGCAGCATACAAATTAGCTGTTTGCTACTATAATGAAGACAATTACTTAAAGACAATAGAATTTTTAAGGCCAACACTGAACAGTAAGGACATTTTTCTCGCTGCCCACAGTAACTTTCTCTACGGTAAATGTTTAAAAGAATTGGATAGAAGCGAAGAGGCGCTTAGTACCTTCACTAAGATAGTTTCTAATTACCCGGAATTAAAAGTTGCAAGTCTAGCCAACATCGAAATGGGGCAGGTATTTCTCGGCATGGGTGACACGGCTCAGGCTCGCATTGTTTATCAACAAATGTCTTCAAAATACTCTTCGGGTGAAACGATCGGTTTAGGAGATTATCTGGCAGGAGGCCTTTCTTTCACGGAGGGAGACTACCTTACCACAAAAAAACATCTTAATAAAATTTTAAGATACTATTGGGGTTCCGACATAACTTGCCCCGCAATCGCTTTACTGCTCAGAACGTACAATAAAACAAGAGACTACACCCTTACGGTTGCACTGGGAAAAGCTTTGCTGACAAAAGAATCATGCCAGAAAGGTGATATATGGAAGGGTCGCGCAATGTTCGATCTTGCAGAAGCGTATTATCAACTTAACCAGTACGAAAACGCAAAAAACATATATCAGGATATAATAAACGAATATAAATACATGGATCCGGAACTTCTTGCGGCCTCTCAGGCCGGATATGGCTGGTGTCTCCTGCACGAAGATAGATTGGATATAACCGAAAATCAATTTACTAAGGTAATGACAGCTTATTCAATGGATAC